>NZ_JAMYUS010000014.1:0-187718 GCF_040323255.1 Mesorhizobium sp. M0052
CGCCGTGGGAGCAGCGCCGGCCTATGTGCGGTGTTGGGGGGGGGGCGCGGCGGACGCGTACTCCCCCGCCCGGGGCGACTTTCGCCAGCACGCCGCAACCCACCCCGCAATAGGGGCAGGTGGTCCTCACCTCGCGCGCTTCGCCCAGTTCCATGCTTCAGGCCGCGCGGCTGGCCAGCGCTTTCAGCGCAATGAACAGGAGCTCGCCCTCGATCCGCACAGGAATGGTGCGCACGGCGCCCTCGTCGGCGCCGAGCGCCTTGCCCGTCTCCAGCGAGATGACCCAATTGTGCAAGGGACAGGTGACGGCGGTGCCGTGGACGATGCCTTGGCTCAGCGGCCCACCTCTGTGCGGGCAATGATCGTCGATGGCATAGACCTGATCGTCCTGCGTGCGGAAGACGGCGATCTTGCCCTCGGGTGTGTCGACGCAGCGCGCGCCACGCCGCGGGATGTCGGAGAGTGAGCCGATCGATATCCAGTCCATTTTGATCACTCCGCCGCCTGCGCAAACCCGACAGAAGCCATTGGCCGGAACTCGTGCTTGTCCTTGCCGGAGACGCGTTCCGACCACGGGTCGACCTGGGCGAATTTCTGGCTGAAGACGAAGCGCTCGTAATAGGCCTTGCGCTTTGCACCGTCGTCCATGATCTGGCGCTTGATCTCGGGGATGCCGATGCGCTTGGCCCATTTGTAGATGCGCTCGAGATAGCGGCCCTGCTCGCGATACATCTGCGTCAGCGCCACGATATGCTCCAGCGCCTCGTCCTCGGTCTTGACCAGGCCAAGCACTTCGGTGCCCTTGATGTCGAGGCCGGCGGCGCCGGCGAAATGGATCTCGTAGCCACTGTCGACACAGATCACGCCGACATCCTTGCAGGTCGCCTCGGCGCAGTTGCGCGGACAGCCCGACACCGCCATTTTGACCTTGGCCGGGGTCCACGAGCCCCACATGAATTTCTCGATGCGAATGCCGAGGCCGGTCGAATCCTGCGTGCCGAAGCGGCACCAGTCGGAGCCGACACAGGTCTTCACCGTGCGCAGGCCCTTGGCGTAAGCATGGCCTGAGACGAAGCCGGCCTGGCCGAGATCGGCCCACACCGCCGGCAGATCCTCCTTGCGGATGCCCAGCATGTCGATGCGCTGGCCGCCGGTGACCTTGACCATCGGTATCTCGAACTTGTCGACGACGTCGGCGATGGCGCGCAGTTCGGCGGCGTTGGTGACGCCGCCCCACATGCGCGGCACCACCGAATAGGTGCCGTCCTTCTGGATGTTGGCGTGGACGCGTTCGTTGATGAAGCGCGACTGATAGTCGTCGGCGTAATCGTTCGGCCAGTCGCAGACGAGGTAGTAGTTGAGCGCCGGCCGACATTTTGCGCAGCCGCAGGAGGTCGTCCATTCCAGCTCCTGCATGACGGCGGGAATGGTCTTCAGGCTCTTGGCGATGATCAGCCGGCGCACCTCGTCATGGCCGAGCGTGGTGCAGCCGCACATCGGTTGCACGGCGGCCGGGTTGTATTTGTCGCCGATGGTCAGCACCATCAGCTTCTCGACCAGCCCGGTGCACGAACCGCAGGAAGCCGATGCCTTGGTGTGGGCGCGCACGTCGTCGAGCGAAGCCAGGCCCTTGGCCGTGATCGCGCCGGTGATCTTTCCCTTGCAAACGCCGTTGCAGCCGCAGATTTCCGCATCATCCGGCAAGGCTGCAACGGCCGCCATAGGGTCCAGCGGGGCACCCCCCTGGTAGGACTGGCCGAAGATGAGCGTGTCGCGCATCTCCGATATGTCGGTCTGCTTCTTCTTGAGATCGTTGAACCAGGCCCCATCCGCCGTCTCGCCATAAAGCACGGTGCCGATGATGCGGTCGTCCTTGAGCACAAGGCGCTTGTAGACGCCGGCGGCGGCATCGCGCAGCACGATCTCCTGGCGGTCCTCGCCTTCGGCGAAGTCGCCAAGCGAGAACAGGTCGATGCCGGTGACCTTGAGCTTGGTCGGCGTGTCCATGTGGACGAAGGCCGCTGCCTCGTTGCCGGCCAACTGGTTCGCGGCAACGCGCGCCATCTCGTAGAGCGGCGCGACCAGCCCGTAGACCTGGCCGTTGACCTCGGCGCATTCGCCGAGCGCGTAGACGTCGGGGTCGTTGCTGCGCATGCCGGCATCGACGACAATACCACGATTGACGGCTATGCCGGCCTCCTTGGCCAGCGCCGCATTCGGCCGGATGCCGACCGCCATCACCACCAGCGTTGCCGGGATGATGGTGCCGTCGGCAAGCTCCACCTGCCCGACCTTGCCGTTGCCGGTGATCGCCTGGGTGTTGGCCTTGGTGATGACCTTGATGCCGCGCTGTTCCACCGCGCGCTGCAGGAGATAGCCGGCGGCTGGATCGAGCTGACGCTCCATCAATGTCGGCATGACATGCAGCACGGTGACGTCCATGCCTTGGGCGTTCAAACCTGCTGCCGCCTCCAGCCCGAGCAGGCCGCCGCCGATGACCACGGCCTTGGCGCGCGACTGGGCGGCAAGCATCATGGCCTGAACATCGTCGAGGTCGCGATAGGTCAGCACGCCCGGCAGATCGTGACCGGGCACCGGAATGATGAAAGGCACTGATCCGGTGGCGATGACGAGCTTGTCGTAAGGCTCGGTGACGCCGTGGTCGGAGGTGACGGTCTTGGCCGCCCGGTCGATGGCGACGATCTTGTGACCCTTGTAGAGGGTGATGTTGTTGGCGATGTACCAGCCGTCGCCGTGGATGATGATTTCCTCATAGGCCTTTTCGCCGGAGAGAACCGGCGACAGCATGATGCGGTCGTAGTTCACCCGCGGCTCGGCGTTGAAGATGGTCACGGTGTAGCGGCCCGGCGCCTGTTCGAGCAGATGCTCCAGCATGCGCCCAGGGGCCATGCCGTTGCCGATGATGACGAGCTTTTCGGTCATGGCGTTACTCCGCGGCTTCGACGAAGCGATGACGTTCATAGAGGAACTTCAGCACCGCTTCGCGGCAGCGCAAAAAGGTGCGGTCGGAAGAGAGTTCGACGCGGCGACGCGGCCGTGCCAGCGGCACCGCAAGCACCTCGCCGATGGTCGCCGCCGGACCGTTGGTCATCATGACGATGCGATCGGACAACAATACCGCCTCGTCGACATCGTGGGTGATCATGATCGTCGTCGAGCCGAGCCTGGAATGGATGTCCATGACCGCGTCCTGAAGATGGGCGCGCGTCAGCGCGTCGAGTGCACCGAACGGCTCGTCGAGCAACAGGATCTTCGGCTCCATGGCAAGCGCCCGGGCAATGCCGACGCGCTGCTTCATGCCGCCCGATATTTCGGCCGGCCGCTTGTCCTTGGCATGGGCCATCTGCACGAGATCAAGATTGCGCATGATCCAGTCATGCCGTTCGGTCCTGCTCTTGGAACGACCAAAGACTTTCGACACCGCCAGGCTGATGTTTTCGTAGACGGTGAGCCATGGCAGCAGGCTGTGGTTCTGGAACACCACGGCGCGCTCGGGTCCGGGGCTGTCGACCTCCTTGTTTTCAAGCAGCACGGCGCCGGCGGAAACCTTGGTCAGCCCGGCGATCAGATTGAGCAAGGTCGACTTGCCACAGCCGGAATGGCCGATGATGGAGACGAATTCGCCCTTGTCGATGGTCAGCCTGATGTCCTTGAGCACCTCGCTGACCTGACCGCCGCGGGCAAAGGATTTGTCGATATGGTCGAGCTTCAGATAGGCCGTCATCGCCCTCTCCTCACTTTGCCGTTGTGCCGCGGGTGACGAAAGCGCCGACCGCAGCGACCAGGCGGTCGAGGCAGAAACCGGTGACGCCGATATAGGCGAGCGCGACGATGATGTCGGGCAGCCGCGACGAGTTCCAGGCGTCCCAGATGAAGAAGCCGATGCCGACGCCGCCGGTCAGCATTTCGGCGGCGACGATGGCGAGCCAGGACAGGCCGATGCCGATTCTGAGGCCGGTGAAGATGTAGGGTGCGGCGGCCGGAACCATGATCTTGACGAAGAATTCGAACTGGTTGAGCCGCAAGATGCGTGAGACGTTGCGGTAGTCTTCCGGAATGTTTCGCACGCCGACGGCGGTGTTGATGATGATCGGCCAGATCGAGGTGATGAAGATAACGAACAGCGCCGACGGGCTGGAATCGCGGAAAGCAGCCAGCGACAGCGGCAACCAGGCCAGCGGCGGCACGGTGCGCAGTATCTGGAACACCGGATCGAGGCCACGCATGGCCCAGATCGACTGGCCGACCAGGGCGCCGAGCGCGACGCCGACGATCGCCGCCAGGCCGAAGCCGATGGCGACGCGCTGCAGAGAGATCAGCACCCGCCACGCAAGGCCGATATCCTGCGGGCCGTTGTTGAAGAACGGATGCGCGATCAGGTCATAGGCCTCGTTCCACACCTGGCTGGGCGGCGGCAGGCTGGCGGTCGGCGACGAGCAGGCGATCTGCCACACGACCAGCATGAAGGCGATAACGATGACCGGCGGCACCAGGGCGGTGGCCAGCCTGCCGGCGATCGCGATCGGGTCGAAGCGGCGCCGCGCTTTGGCGGTGAAAGCGATGACCGCGGCAGGCTTCGCGGGGAACGCCTTCACCGTGGTTTCCTCAATGGCTTGGATGGACATGTCTGAGTATAACTCCGGGGTCGATGCGGGCGACAAGCGGCGAAGCGCCGTTGCGCTGGGGGCGACAAACGGCGCAACGCGCCGTTTGCGCCGGTCAAGCCGATGCCTTGATCTTCAGGCTGTCGAGATAGGCCGACGGGTTGGCCGGGTCGAAAATCTTGCCGTCGAAGAATGTCTCGACGCCACGCGACGACGAGGCCGGAATATCGGCTGCGGCAACGCCGAGATCCTTCGCCGCCTCGCGCCAGATATCCTCGCGATTGACCTGATCGACCAGCGTCTTGATGTCGGTGGTCGGCGCGAATTTTCCCCAACGGATGTTTTCGGCGAGGAACCAGCTGTCGTGGCTCTTGTAGGGATAGGAGACGCCACCCTTCCAGAATTTCATGTAGAGGTCAGTGCCGGTGGCCACGCGGCCATTGCCGTAGTTGATGTCGCCCTTGAGGCGGCCGATAATGTCGGCGACAGGCACGTTCATCCATTGCCGCTTGCCGATGATGGCGGCCATCTCGTCCTTGTTCTCCGTGGCCTCACACCATTGCTGGGCCTCCATGACGGCCATCACGATCGCCTTGGTGGCGTTCGGGTATTTGTCGATGAATTCGGCGCGGAGGCCGAGCGCCTTTTCGGGATGACCCTTCCACAGTTCGCCGGTGGTGGCGGCGGTGAAACCAACGCCCTGGTGGACGAGCTGTTCGTTCCACGGTTCGCCAACGCAGAACACGTCCATGTTGCCGACTTTCATGTTGGCGACCATCTGCGGCGGCGGCACGACAATGGTCGAGACGTCCTTGTCGGGATCGATGCCGCCGGCGGCAAGCCAGTAACGGAGCCACAAATCATGGGTCCCGCCCGGGAACGTCATGGCGGCCTTGATTTCCTTGCCGGCCGCCTTCTTGGCGGCGAAGGCGTCCTTCAGCTTGGAGGCGTCGAGCCCGACACCGGTGCCGGCGTATTCCTGCGCAACCGAAATGCCCTGGCAGTCGTAGTTGAGCCGCGCCACGATAGCCATCGGCATCGGCTGGTTGTTCTGCGTCACCTTGCCGGTGTGCATGAGATAGGGCAGCGGCGTCAGGATGTGAGCGCCGTCGATGCCGTTGGCTTCGCCGCCGAGCATCAGATTGTCGCGCGTCGCGCCCCAGGAGGCCTGCTTGATCACCTCGACGTCGGGCATGCCGAACTTGGCGAACAGCCCCTTCTCCTTGGCGATCATCAGCGGCGCCGCGTCGGTCAGCGCGATGAAGCCGAGCTTGGCGCCGGTGACCTCCGGAGCGGTCGTGGCGGCATAGGCGCCCGAGGGGAAGAGCTTGCGGGCCGCCACGAACAGGCCGGCCGTCATGGCGCTGCTGACAAGAAAATCGCGGCGCGTCACATCCTTGAGCGATGTTCCCGTCCCGATCCATTTTCCTATTTTTTCTTTCATCGTGATCTCCGGTTGAACGCTTCGTCGAGTGGCCCAAAACAAAAAAGCCGCCGTCCAGGCCTCGCGCGTCCGTACATCCGGGATCGCGTCGTTGACCTGAGCGGCAGCTTTGCCTGTGGCGCCCGCCATTGGACGCCTGTTCCGTGACCCGCGAAGGGTCTGGCTAATTCAAAGCAGGAACCGTGCCAGTTCTGAGTGAAACGAAAAACCTAAATGAAATCAACATTACGCGCCAGACGCCGGCACGTGAGGCGACATCGCAAGCAGGTCAAAGATTGTTCATTACAGCAATCGCACGCACATTTTTTGTGCAATGCACAAGAATGGCGCGAGAATGATCAGGCTTCCGCGCGAGCGACTTTCTGGCGCGCTATATAGCCGTCGATCTCGTCGGGGTCGAAGGTCTGACCGTCGAAGAAGCCGTCCGGCCCAAGCACCAAGCCTGCCCCGGTCGCACCGACAGCCGTGGCGACCTTAAGCGCGCCCTCGACCTTCGCATTGGCGCCGGGAAGTGCAACGCCAAGCGGCTTTAGCGCCGAGCGGTAGAGGTCGGGACGGTAGCAGTCACGGGCGATAGCAAGGTTTTCCGGCGTGTGCTCGACATGCCCCCAGCGCACCATCTGCGTATAGAACCACAGCGCATGGCTCTTCCACGGAAAGTTCGCCGCCTTGTCGAAGGGCAGGAAGAAGTCGTCGACATCCAGTTCGGCGCCGCCGCCCAGTTCAAGATGGCCGGTCAGGATCGGCATCTGGACAGCTGGTGGCAGGCCGAGGAAGCCAGCTTGAGCCATCACACCAGCCAGTTCGGCGTGGTTGCCCCGATCCTGGCACCAGCGCGCCGAATGATGCAGCGCGCGCAGCAATGCTGCCAGCGCGACCGGGTTCTCCTGCGACCAGGCCTTGCGCACGCCGATCACCTTCTCCGGACTGTTGCGCCACAGCAGCGCCTTGACGGTGACGATATGGCCGGTGCCGGCAGCGACCGAGGCGCTGTTCCAGGGCTCGCCGACGCAGTAGCCGTCGATCCGCCCAGCGGCCAGCGCATCGGCCATGAAGGGCGGCGGCACGATGACGATCTCGATCTCGCGCTCCGGATCGATGCCGCATCCGGCAAGCCAGTAGCGCAGTTCGTAATTATGCCCCGAATGCGGGTGCACCACGGCAAAGCGCAGCGGATCGCCGCCAGCCCCGGCGCGCTCGCGAATGAAGGCACGAAGGGCTGCGCCCGCGCGCGCGGGCTCGAGATCGGGTATGGCGCCGTGTGCCGCCATGCCTTCCCAGACGGCGTTGGAGATGGTGACGCAATTGCCGCCAAGCCCGAGCGAAAACGGCACGATGGTCTCGGAAGCAAGCGGCGTCAGCCCGAGATTGCAGGCGAGCGGCATCGGCCCCAGCATGTGCGCCAGGTGGAAATGGCCGATGGCGATGCGGTCGCGGATGTTGGCCCAGGAGGTCTCGCGGTGCAGTGTGAGATCGATGCCCTCGCGCGCGGCAAATCCAAGCTCACCCGCCGCAACCAGCACGGCACTGTCGAAGAGCGGCATGAAGCCGGCGGTGATCTGGTGCTCGGCGCTCATGCTCATTCGTCCTCCGACGGCCCGAGCAGCCCGGCGGCAGTCACCAGGCTCTGGGCAATGTCGCCGATCTTGCGGTTCTGGTTCATCGCCGTCTTGCGCAGCAGCGTGTAGGCGGCCTCTTCGGTCAGGCCGCGCGACTTCATCAGGATGCCCTTGGCACGGTCGATCACCTTGCGGCTCTCAAGCTCCCCTCGAACCTCTTCCAGCTCGCGCGCCATGCGCGAGAAAGCGTTGAAGCGGCTGACCGCCATGTCCAGGATCGGCTTGACGCGCTCTTGCCTGAGGCCGTCGACGACATAGGCCGAAACGCCGGCATCGACCGCCGCTTCGATCGATGCCTGGTCCGATCGGTCGACGAACATGGCGATCGGCCGCTTCACCGCACGCGACAGCTGGAACATGTTTTCCAGCATGTCGCGGTTCGGGTTTTCCAGGTCGATGACGATGACGTCCGGCTCGATCTCGGCGATGCGCCGCGCAATGCCGGTCACGTCGTGGATGACGGTGACCCGCTCGTGGCCGGCCTCGCGCAAACCTGCCTCGATGATCGCGGCGCGGATACGGTTTTCGTCGATGACCAGGACGGCGAGTGAGCTGCGGACCATGCGTGCATTGTGGGCAAGGTCGCAAAATTGTGCAATGCGGCATGGTCACAGGCTCCCGCCGCGGAGCAACCGACGACCGACAACGACCCGGTCTAGGTGGTCGGGACAAGGAATGCAGCGCAACGCTGGCACTGGTGATGACAGCCTTGCCGGTCGCCTGGTGCCCTACCCAACGGTCTAGGTGCGATGAGACTTGCACCGCAACATCGGCTTGTTAAAGGTGGGGGCAACGACGGACATAGCTGTCCTTGCTCGCCGATCTGACCGGAAGGTTACCGCACGATGCTGCTCATGAAACGACGATTGGGGGCCAGGGAGCCGGCGCGCCCAGCACGGCGTCCCGGGAACCTGACGGCGATGTTGGTCCTGATAGCCGGGCCACTCGTCCTTGGCATCGCCCTCCTGTTGGCTGGTCCGGCACAGGCCCAGGCACCGGCCGCCGTCACGCCCGACAAGGTCAAACAGCTGTTCGAGCTTCTCGACGATCCGTCGGTGAAGGCCTGGGTGGCCGAGCAACGAAATCAGGGCGCAGGATCGACGGAAGCGCCTGCCGAGACTAGCGCTCCGCCGGCCGACGCCGTGGCCGCACCGGGCCAGATGAATACTATGGCGTCCTCGACGCTCGATCGGATCAAGCATCACATCGAAAAGATCGTGCGAACCTTGCCTTCGCTGCCGGACCAGTTCGCGCGCGTCCGGGCCAATACCATGGACGATATGTCCAGCAAGGGCCCCGTCAGCATATTGGTGCTGATTGCGATCTTTATCGCTGCCGGCCTGGCGCTCACCTGGGCAATATACAAGCTCACCCGTCCATTTCGTCTTTGGATCATCGCGCAACCCAGAGATACGCCCATCGGGCGGGCCAAGAAGATCGGCGGCCGCACGCTTTATTCCAGCATGATGATCGGCTCGTTCGCGCTGGGCAGCGCCGGTGCGTTCATGCTGTTCGACTGGCCAGCGCTCATCCGCGAGATTGTGCTGACATTTCTGATGGCTGCGGTCTTTACGTGGGCTGTGCGCCTATACGTGATGGCCACACTCGTCCCTTCTTTCATGGAGGTCGAGCACGCCATCGAGGTTCGTGCCCTGCCGATCACCAACGGAGCTGCTGACCATTGGGCTTATTGGCTGCCCCGGATCGTCGGCGTTTTCGCCTTCTTCGCCGCCGCGTTTGTCCTCTTGCCGGGTCTCGGCATAGACCAGGACGGAATGATGGTCCTGTCCGTCGGCGCCGATTTCATATTGCTGTTGCTCTTCCTGCTGGCCATTTGGCGTCGGCCAAGAACGCAGCGAGACGGCGCGCGCCACAGCGGTCACACGGCAGTGACATGGTTGTTGACGGCTTATTTCGTCGTTCTGTTCCTCGAACGCATTGCCGGCCTCTACACATTCTTCTGGTTTACCTTCACCGCATTCTTCCTGCCTTTGGCAATTGTGCTGACAGAGCGCGGGGTTAATTTCGTCCTGCGGCCCGGTTCGGAAGATGCGGGCCGGCCGACGATCCCGGCGGTGACGATCGCTGTCATCGATCGCGGTATCCGGATGATTTTCATCCTCGCGGCGGCTTACCTTCTCGCACGCGTACTGGGCCTGGACATGCAATCCATGCGCGGCAGCGATACGACCACCATGCTCATATTGCGCGGCTTGATCAACGTCGTGGTCATTGCCCTTGCTGCCGATTTCGGCTGGTCGATCATCAAAGCCTTGATCGAACGAAAGCTGGGCGTCGCGATACCGCAAGCGGTGATGGGCGAGGAGGACATCCTCACCCTCGATCCGCATCAGGCGCGGCTGCACACGCTGTTGCCGATCATCCAGAACATTCTGCTAGCAGTGATCATCGTGATGGCGGTGCTGATGATGCTCGCTTCGATCGGAATCCAGATCGGCCCGCTGATCGCCGGCGCCGGCGTCGTCGGCGTCGCCGTGGGTTTTGGCGCGCAAACCATCGTCAAGGACGTGATCTCTGGCGTGTTTTATCTGCTCGACGATGCTTTCCGTGTCGGCGAATACATTTCATCGGGCAGCTACAGGGGTACGGTGGAGAGCTTTTCGCTGCGCTCGGTGAAGCTGCGCCACCATCGTGGTCCGCTGTTCACGATACCTTTCGGTGAACTCGGCGCCGTGCAGAACCAGAGCCGTGACTGGGTCACCGACAAATTCAACATCACCGTTGGCTATGACACCGATATCGACTTCGCCCGCAAACTGATCAAGCGAATTGGCCTGGAACTGGCGGATGATCCGGAGTTCAAACACTGGGTGATCGAACCGATCAAGATGCAGGGGGTGCAGGAGTTCGGCGAGTACGGCATCGTCTTGAGGGTCAAGGTCACGACCAGACCTGGAGGCGCCTTCAGCATGAAAGGCAGGTTCTTTTTGCGCCTCCGCCAGGCCTTCAAGGAGCAGGGCATCGAACTCCCATTCCCGACCGTCCACGTCCAGGGGCTGCAAGACCCGCATGGGACAGAGAATGCGCCTTTGGAGATCACACCTGAATTACGAATGGCCGTCGCCCAGTCGCACACCAATCGGCGCAGAAAAAAAGCGAGCACAACGGAGTAGGACGCTGTGATACCGGCCGGTCGCAACACGGCTTTCCGCGCGAGGCGTGGACCCACGACACCACGCTAGTCGGAACTGCCGATAGCGGTGACGCGATCGCCGCCAACCAGCACCAGCGTGGCGTTCCTGAGGCCAGGCTTAACGAAAAGGGCAGATACGTTGGCCTTTCCGCGAGGCTCAAAGCGCAATCCAGGCGGTCTTGAGGTCGATATATTTTTCCAGCGCATGCAGCGACTTGTCGCGACCGAAGCCGGACTGCTTGACGCCGCCAAGCGGCACGGTGATATCGGCTCCGCCATAGGTGTTGACGTGGACGACACCGGCGTTGATGGCGCGCACCATGCGATGGGCCGTGGAAAGATTGGCGGTCCACACCGCCGAGGCAAGTCCGTAGACGGTGGAGTTGGCGAGATGCACCGCCTCCTCCTCGGTCTCGAAACGCATCACGCCGAGCACAGGTCCGAACACCTCCTCGCGCGCCAGCTGCATCTCTTGCGTCACGTTCTCGAAGATCGTCGGCGCCATGTAGCTGCCGCCGGTCTCGGTCAGTATCCGTTTGCCGCCGGCGACGAGACGGGCGCCTTCGGCTTGCGCCATGGCGACGAAGCCGAGATTCTTGTCCAGCTGTTCGGCGCTCGATACCGCACCGACATCGCTGGCGAGATCGAGCGGGTCGCCGACCTTCAGCAGCGTGGTTGCCGAGACAAGTTCGTCCATGAAACGATCATAGACCGACGACTGGACGAGCAGACGCGAGCCGGCAACGCAGACCTGGCCTGAATTGCGAAAGATTCCGTTGGCCGAGACGACCGCCGCCTGCTTCAGGTCCGGAGCGTCGGCAAAGACGATGTTGGGCGACTTGCCGCCAAGCTCGAGGAAGACCCGCTTCAAATTGGAACGGGCGGAGTATTCGAGCAGCCGCCGGCCGACCGGCCCCGATCCGGTAAAGGCGATGGCGTCGACATCCATGTGGAGGCCAAGCGCTTCGCCGGCGACAGCACCATGCCCGGTAACGACGTTGAACACGCCTTCGGGAAGTCCAGCCTCGCTTGCGAGTTCGGCCAGCCGCAGCAAGGTCAGCGAGGCGATCTCCGGCGGCTTGACGACGACGCTGTTGCCGGTGGCCAGTGCGGGCGCAATCTTCCAGGCGCCGATCATCAGCGGGAAGTTCCACGGCACGATGACGCCGACGACACCGAGTGGCTCCCTGTGGATCAGCCCGAGCACATTGTCGGCCGTCGGCGCGATCTCGCCATAGACCTTGTCGATCGCCTCGGCGTAGTAGCGGATGGTGCCGGCCGCCGACAGCGGCTCGGCCTTGTAGGCCATGCCGATCTCGGTGCCGTTGTCGCGCACGCCAAGCACCGCCAGCTCATCGACATGTTTTTCGATCAGTTCGGCAAATTTCGTCAGCACCTTCTTGCGAAAGGCAGGGGCGGCGCGCGACCATGAACCCTTCTCGAATGCTTTTCGCGCCGATCGGACCGCGCGATCGATGTCGGCGGCATTGCCGTCGGCGATGCTGGCAAAAGGGCGGCCGTCGATCGGCGAAATCACCGCCAGCGTCGCGCCGCTCGTCGCTGCGGCCTGTACGCCGTCGATAAACAAGCCCCGCTCGCCGATCTCCGTCTTGCGCAGCGCGTCGATGGCATTCTGGCTGATCATTGGTGGCGGACTCCCAGGGAAACATACAACGTGGTTGGCGCGCGGAATTCCCAGCCGCGAAACACCGGCACCTTGCCCGGCACCAGGCTGAGATCGGGGAAGCGCAGGAGCAGCAGCCTTAATGCAAGGCACATCTGCTCGCGCGCGAAAAACCGGCCCGAACAGAAATGATGACCAAAGCCGAAGGCGGCATGATTGCCTTCCCTGCGGTTGATGTCGAAGCGGTCTGGATCGGCAAAGCGGCTCTCGTCGCGGCTTGCCGAGGAGACAAGTGCAGCGACCGCGGCGCCGGCAGGGATGGTTACGCCGCCAAGCTCGACCGCCCGCGTCGTCTGCCGCGTCTGGGTGCCGATCGGCGCCACCCAGCGCAAGCCTTCATCGACAGCCCTGGGCACAAAGGTCTCGGGATCGGCGAGCACCTGCCGCAATTGTTCGGGATGCGCAAGCAGGCCGGCGAGGATCGAACCGGCACCATGTCCGGGCTCCTGCATGCCGCCAAGCAGAATGACCTTGATGCTTGGCATCAAGAAATCGATCGGCCGCGTCGTGCCTTCCGGCATGCCGTCATGCAGCATATGCGATAGCGCCGAGTCGTCGGGTGCGCGCGCAAATCTATCCAGAGTCGGCCGGATGGCTGCGCCGACCTCGGCGCTGATCGCGTCGGCGATCTCTTGCCGCTTCGGGTCGTTCTCGAAATTGATGGCGCCCTGCGCAAGGCCATAGAACCAGCGGCGCAGCGTCGGCATGTCGATGTCGGCAAGGCCAAGCGAGCGCGCCAGGCTGAGCGTCGACACCGGCTCGAAATAATCCGCCATCAGCTCGGCGGAGCCTTGTTCGGCGATCCGGTCGAGAAAAGGTTCGGCAATCGACCGTACGAGATCGCCGGCATAGGCGGCGACGGTGCGCGGCCGGTATTTCGGATCGACGCCTTGGCGCAGCTGTCTATGCGTTTCGCCGTCGGTGGTCAGGATGGTCGGCTTGCCGAACGAGCGTTCGACCGGAGACGTACCGACGACGGCGGAGAAGATGTCGGGTGACTTTGCGACGGTCTCGACGTCCTTCCAGCGGGTGACGAACCAGAGATTGACCGCCGGCACGAAAGCGACAGGCGCGCTGCGCCGCAGTTTCGCATAGATCGGATACGGATCGGCTTCCAGCGCCTCAACGGTGATGCTCTCGGCAAAGCTCAACGCCGTTACTCCCTTGCGATGGAAAGGGGCGGCGCCGAACGCGCTACCCCCTTGTCCTTTGTCCTAGTCCTTCAGCGGCACGCCGAGATTTTCGAAGGCAACCGGATCCCGGCTCTTCAACGCACCGGCAAGCAGCAGGCCGACCACCGCGGCAATCAGCACCAACCCCGGCAGCAACGCGCCGAGGAAGCCGCTGGCGCCCGACAGGCCACCGAAATTAATGACGATCAGGTAGATGATGACGACGAAAGCGATGAAGGCCAGCCCAGGCAGGATGGTGGTCTTCAGCGCATTCTCCTGCGTCGACGGGTTGGCGCGGAAGTACATCACCACGGCGAGCGAGGCCACCGCCATCATGACGATGACTCCCAGCGTCGCGACATTGGTCAGCCAGGAAAACAGCGCCAGAACCGGATCGAGGCCGAGTATCGCGAACAGTCCGATGACGATCGCTGCCAACACGCTCTGGATGACGGAAGCGACATGCGGGCTCTGGTGCACTGAATGCGTCACGCCGATCGCTTCAGGCAACAGCTTCTCGCGGCCCGAGACGTAGATGTAGCGGGCAACCGCGTTGTGGAACGCCAGCACGCCGGCAAACAGGCTCGACACGAACAGGATGCCCATGGCGTGCGACAGCATGGTTCCGGCGTAGCGGTCGGACAGGCCGAACAGGAAAGTCGTCGGATCCTGAAGCGCCTGCAGTGCCGGCAACAATTTGTCGACGCCGGCGCCGACCGCCATCAGCCAGGCCGTGACCATGTAGAAGACGCCGATCAGCAGCACGGAGAAATAGGTGGCGCGCGGAATGGTCACCTTGGGGTCGCGGGCTTCCTCGGCGTAGATCGTCGTCGCCTCGAAACCGATGAAGGCGGCGAAACAGAACAGGATGGCGATGGCGGGCGAGCCGCTGACGATCTGGCTCCAGCTGAACGGCGCCGCAGAGAGACCACTGTCGCCACCGGTCTTGAGGATGGCGAGGTCTAGCACCAGCACAACGATGTATTCGCACAGCACCAGCACCGTCAGGATCTTGGCCGACAGGTCGACCTGGCGGTAGCCCAACACCGCGACGATGGCAACGGCGATGAAGCTCCACACCCACCAGGGCAGGTCGATGCCCCAGCCGGCGAACAGGCCGGCGGTCGCGGCCCCCAGCAGGCCCATGACCCCGATCTGCATGGCGTTGTAGGACAGGATCGCGATGATTGCGGTTGCGCCGCCGGCAAAACCGCCCAGCCCGCGCGCGGCATAGGCATAGAAGGCGCCGGCATTGCCGACATGGCGCGACATGGCGACGTAGCCGACCGCAAACAGCAGCAGCAACACGGTCACGATAAGATAGGTGCCGGCAAAGCCCGCCCCATTGCCCATAAGCATGCCGAGCGGCGTGCCGCCGGCGACCGCGGTGAGCGGCGCCGCCGCCGAAATCACCATGAAGGTGATAGCGCCGACGCCAAGACTGTTCTTGCGCAGCCTGTTGGCGGGCACCTGTTCCGAAACTGCTGACATTTGTCCCTCCAGTCTTACGAACCCCTGGGTTCGCGGCCGCTCGGCCTGTTGCCTGAATGCCATCGGTTCATTATTTGAACCCTTATTTTGAATATAGACTTGCAAAGAATGCGGATGCCTGTCAAGTTAATTCACACATTAAGTTTCTATCCGAGCGGGAGGCAGGATGGGTACGGTCGGCAAGGCGATTTCACTTCTGGAGCTGTTCACGGCGGACGAGCCCGAGCTCGGACTTTCCGATCTCGCGCGGCGGTGCGCCTTCGACAAGGCGACGACGCGGCGGCTGCTGATGGCGCTGGGCGGCCATGGCTTCGTCGAGCAGGATGCCGGCACGCGGCACTATCGCCTCGGCGCCGGCCTGTCGCGGCTGGCGCGTATCCGCGAAGCCTGCTTCCCGTTCCTGCAAACGGCAATTCCCGTGGCGCAGGATCTGGCGGGTTCGACAACCGAGACGGTGCATCTGTCGGAATTCGGCGTCGACAGGCTGATCACCGTCCATGTCGAGCATTCAAGCTGGGCAAACCGGGTGAACATCGATGTCGGCCAGCTTCTGCCGCTGCATTCCACCGCCTCCGGCATCGCCTATCTCGCCTTCGCCGACAACGCGACCGTGAAAGCATGCCTGACAGGTTCGCTTGAGGCCTTTACCGATCATACCCTCGTCGAGCCGGCCGCCATTTCAAAGTCGATCGGCGAGGCGCGCGACCGCGGCTATTCGATCTGCGACCAGGGCCATGAGGACGGCGTGATCGGCGTCGCGGCTGCAATCCGCGCCGCCAACGGACTTGCGCTGGGGACAATTGCGGTGGCAGCCCCGAAGGCCAGGACGACACCGGCTGCGATCGTGGAACGAGGGCTTGCGGTTGTGACCGCGGCACGGGAGATTTCGATGCGCCTCAATGGCGAAAACCTGCAAACCCTGAGGAGGCAGGCCTGATGTCTGTAAGTATGGCAACGCCCCGCATCCTGGTCATCGGCACGGGCGACACCAAGACCGACGAACTGCTGTTCATGAAAGCGTGCATCGAGGCATCGGGTGGCCGCGCCGTGATGATGGATGTCAGCGTGCTGGGCGACCCCGCCTATAGTCCCGATCACGACAAGCATGCCGTTGCGCGGGCCGCTGGCGTGACGATGGCCGAAATCGTCTCGAGCGGCGATGAAAACACCGCCATGACATTGATGGCAGTCGGCGCCGTTCAGCTCGTGCGCCAGCTTCATCAGCGCGGCGAGATCGACGCCTTCATCGCCATCGGTGGTTCGATGGGAACCGATTTGGCGCTCGATGTCGCGCTGTGCCTGCCGCTCGGCGTGCCGAAATTCGTCGTCTCGACCATCGCCTACTCGCACCTCATTCCGCCCGAGCGTGTCGCGCCCGACCTGATGATGATCCTGTGGGCAGGCGGGCTCTACGGCCTCAACACCATCTGCAAGCTGGTCCTTTCCCAGGCCTGCGGCGCGGTCGTCGGTGCGGCGAGGATCGTGCTTGCATCCCGTGCTTCCGCCACGGCGGTCGGGCCGACCATCGGCATGACTTCTCTGGGCAGCAGTTGCCTGCGCTATATGAAGACGCTGAAGCCGGCGTTGGAGCAGCGCGGCTATGATGTCGCGGTCTTTCACACCACCGGGATGGGCGGCCGGGCCTTCGAATCGATCGCCAGCCAGGACCATTTCTGCGCGGTGTTCGACTTCAGCCTGCAGGAGATCACCAATCATCTTGCCGGCTCGGTCGTCAGCTCCGGCGCCGACCGGCTCGAGAATGCCGGCGCCCGCGGCATTCCGCAGATCGCAGCCCCTGGCGCCGTAGACATGGTCGATTTGCCGACCTGGCAGGCGCTGCCGACAAAGTTCGCGCAGCGGCCATTCCATGCTCATAACAGGTTGATCGCCTCGATCACCGTCGATGCCGACGACCGCCGTGAAGTCGCCAGGACCATCGCCGCCAAACTCGGTGCGTCGAAGGGGCGCTCCGCTTTCATCCTGCCCTCCGGCGGCATCCAGGAATGGGATGCGCAGGGCGAGCCGCTGTACGAACCCGAAGCCCTCGCGGCGTTCACCGATGAGATGCGCAAGGCCATTCCCGCCGGCGTCGAGTTCCACGAGATCGACGCCCACATCAACAGCGACGAGTTCGTCGGCAAGGCGCTCGAAATCTTCGACCGCTGGGTCGAGGAAGGCATCATCCCGCGCGGCATGCCGGCCAAGGGAGTGGCTGCGTGAGCGCTGTTCCTGCCCAGGCGCTCGTCCTCGATTTCGGCGGCGTCGTCACCCGGACCCTTTTCGAGACCCATGCCTTGACCGAACAGGCGCTCGGCCTCGCGCCGGGAACGCTGCAATGGCACGGGCCGTTCGACCCGGATTCAGATCCGCTGTGGCGCTCCATGCAGGCCGACGAGATCAGCGAGCGCGATTATTGGCGCACCCGCACCAGCGAAGTCGGCCGGCTCGTCGGCGAGGACTGGCAGGCGATGGAGACATTCGTCCAGCGCGCACGCGGAGCCGAGCCGGAAAAGATCGTGCGGCCCGAAGCCGTCCGCGCCATCCGGACCGTGCATGCGGCGGGATTTCGCCTGGCGATCCTGTCCAACGAGCTAGATCTGTTCTATGGCGCCGGCTTCCGTCAGCGGCTGCCGCTGCTCGAGCTGTTCGACACCATCGTCGACGCCACCTATACCCGCATCCTCAAGCCCGATCCGCGCGCCTATGCCTTGGTGACCGAGGCGCTCGGCCTGCCTGCCGGCGCCTGTGTGTTCGTTGACGACCAGCAGCGCAATGTCGATGGCGGCCGTGCCGCCGGCATGCGCACCGTTCATTTCGACGTCGCGCGGCCGGCACTTTCCTATGCCGAGGCCCTCGGCCATTTCGACCTCATCCCCTGAGACATTTGCGGAGCCTTGCGATGCGCGACATCAATTTCCTCACCGAGAAAAACGCCAAGCCGATCTGGCATCCGATGGCACACCCGGCCGAGATGCGGGCCAACCCGCCAAAGGTGATCATGAAAGGCGAAGGCGTGATGGTCACCGACATCGACGGCAACACCGTGCTCGATGCGGTTGGCGGACTGTGGAACGTCAATCTCGGCTACTCCTGCGACCCGATCAAGAAGGCCATCGCCGACCAGCTCAGCGCCCTGCCCTACTATTCCGGGTTTCGCGGCACGTCGACCGGCCCGTCGATCGAGCTCGCTTACGAACTCAGCGAATGGTTCGAACCGGAAGGCATGGTGCGGACCTTCTTCACCTCGGGCGGCTCGGATTCGGTCGAAACCGCACTGCGGCTCGCCCGCCAATACTGGAAGATCCGCGGCCAGGGCGACCGGACAAAATTCCTCGCGCTGAAGAAGGGCTATCACGGCACCCATTTCGGTGGCGCGTCAGTCAACGGCAACGCCAATTTCCGCCGCAACTATGAGCCGCTTATGCCCGGCGTCTTCCACATTCCCGCACCCTGGACCTTCCGCAATCCGTTCGATGAGACCGATCCGGCGCGGCTGGCCAAACTGTGCGCCAAAGCGCTGGAGGACGAGATCGCCTTCCAGGGCGGCGACACCATTGCCGCCTTCATCATGGAGCCGGTTCTCGGCGCCGGCGGCGTCATCGTTCCGCATGACAGCTTCATGCCGCTGGTCCGCGAGATATGCGACCGCCACGAAATCCTGCTGATCGCCGACGAGGTGGTCACGGGCTTCGGTCGCACCGGCGCCTGGTCGGGTTCGCGGCTATCCGGCGTGAAGCCGGATTTCATGACCATCGCCAAGGCGATCACCTCGGGCTATTTCCCGCTCGGCGCCACCTTGATCGGCGCCAAGGTCGCCGACGTCTTCGAGGCCGACAAGACCAGCTTCGGGGCGATCGGTCATGGCTATACCTATTCCGGCCATCCTGTCGGCTGCGCGGCAGGGCTGGCTGCACTTGCCGAGACCAAGCGGCTTCGCCTGGACGAGAACGCAGCCGCGCGCGGCATCGAGCTCGCGGCGACGCTGGAGGGGCTAAAAGCCAAGCACGCGATCGTCGGCGACATCAGGTACAAGGGCCTGATGGCTGCGCTAGAGCTGGTCTCCGATCGCACGACGAAAAAGCCGGTGGACAAGAAGACCATGGCCGTGGTTTCGGAAGCCACTTATGACGCCGGCGTCATGCTGCGCGTGTCCGGCAACAACATCATCCTGTCGCCGCCGCTGATCATCGGCGCCGCCGACGTGGCAAAGATCGGCGAGGCCATCGATGCAGGTCTGTCGAGGGCCTGATAGACCCGCTGACGCAATGGAGTTTGGTACGCAATGACCCAATCTGAGAAGAACCCGAGCGAGGAAGCGCTCGTCAAGCGGCGTGCCCGCCTGCTCGGCGCGAAATCGCAATTGTTCTACGACGAGCCCGTGCACCTGGTGCGCGGCGAAGGCGTCTGGCTCTACGATGCCGACGGCCGCAAGTATCTCGATGCCTACAACAACGTCGCCCATGTCGGCCATTGCCACCCGCATGTGGTCGAGGCCTTGTGCCGTCAGGCAAGCCTGCTCAACACCCACACACGCTATCTGCACACCGCAATTCTCGACTATGTCGAGCGGCTGACGGCGACCTTCGATGCAAGCCTCGCCACCGCAATCCTGACCTGTACCGGCAGCGAGGCCAACGACATAGCGCTGCGCATGGCGCAGGCCGCCTCCGGCAATATGGGCATCATCGCCACCGACGCCACCTATCATGGCAACACGGCGGCGGTTTCGCAGCTCAGCACGCGCATGCCTCCGATCCGCGGCCGCGCCCCCCATGTCAGGCTGGTGCCGGCCCCCGACAGCTATCGCCATCCCGATGCGATGGCCAATGGCAAGGCCTTCGGCGACGCCGTGCGTCAAGCGATCGCTTCGCTGGCACAGGACGGCATTGGCCTGTCTGGCATCATCTTGTGTCCGCTGCTCGCCAATGAAGGTTTCCCGGCTCTGCCCACCGGATTTTTCGACGACGCCTTGGGGGCCGTGCGCGAAGCCGGTGGTCTGGTCATCGCCGACGAAGTGCAGCCCGGCTTCGGCCGCACCGGCAGCCATTTCTGGGGCCATCAGCGCGCCGGCTTCGTCCCCGACATCGTCACCATGGGCAAGCCGATGGGCAATGGCCATCCGATCGCGGCCGTGGTCACCACCAAGGAGATACTGGCGACCTTCCGCGACGCTTTCCGCTACTTCAACACCTTCGGCGGCAACCCGGTCTCCTGCGCGGTCGCCAATGCCGTCCTCGACGTCATCGAACAGGAAAACCTTGTCGCCAACGCGCAAGACGTCGGCGCTTATGCGCTTGGCCTGCTGCGCCCGCTGGCCGATCGGCATGAGTGCATCGGCGAGGTCAGGGGCGCCGGACTGTTCTTCGGCGCCGAGCTGGTCCACGACCGCGACACGCGCGAACCGGCGCCCGACATTGCCGAGCAGGTCGCCAATCGCATGCGCCATCGCGGCGTGCTGATGGGCAAGACCGGCATCCACGGCAATGTGCTCAAGATCCGCCCGCCCATGCCGTTCTCGCGCGACAATGCCGACTTCCTGATCGGCCTGCTGGACGAGGTGCTGGGCGAAGTCGGGGGAGTGCCGGCGTGAATTCTGTTTCCACCCAATGCGAGCCCGAAACGGCAGCCGATGTCACGGAGCTCGCCAGGCGTGCGCTCGAACATTGGGGCGTCCGCAACTCTGAGCCGGAACTTCTGAAGCACCGCGAGAACGCCGTCTTCCGCGTGCGGCTGCCGGATGGCCAGCCGGCAGCCATGCGCATCCACCGGCTCGGCTACCACACGGACGCCGCGCTGCGTTCGGAACTGCAATGGATGGGCTTCCTGCAATCCGCCGGCGTCGCCACGCCGTCTTGCGTCGCAACACAGGCCGGCGATCCGTTCGTGCTTGTCAGCACGGCCACCTCGGCGCAGCCCCGGCAGGCCGATTGCCTGAGCTGGCTGGAGGGCCGCGCCGTGGGCGCACGCGGCGTGCCACTGGTCTACACGGCCGACCAGTCGATCCAGATCTTCACGGCGATCGGGCGGACCATCGCCCATATGCACAATGTCACTGCCTCGTGGACGCCGCCCGCGGGCTTCGCCCGCCATGCCTGGGACTTCGACGGCTTCTTCGGTGCGAACCCGGTCTGGGGCCGGTTCGAGACCTCGCCCTTTCTCGATGGTCCTCGCCGCGCGCTGGTCTTGCAGGCGCGCGACAAGGCAGTGAAGGCGCTGTCGCAACATGAGCGCAGCGCGCGCAATTTCGGCATCATCCACGCCGATCTGGTGCGCGAAAATGTGCTCATCCATGACAGCGCGGTGCGCATCATCGATTTCGACGATTGCGGCCATGGCTGGCACATGTACGACCTTGCCGTCGCCCTCTACCAGAACCGCGAGGAGGCGATCTACCCGCTGATCGAGACCGCTTTGCTTGACGGCTACCAGCAAGAGCGTGCGCTGACCCCGCAGGACATCGCCGCATTGCCTCTATTCGCCGCCTTGCGTGCCTTCGCGTTTCTTGGCTGGGTGCAAAGCCGCGTCGAAGGCGACATCACCAGGGATGTCGGCTTGCGCATGTCGACCATCGCAGCCGATGTGGTGATTGACTACTTGCGCGGCGAACAGCCCAACTGACGAGCCGATGAGAGCCGTCAGCTCTTGGCGAAATGGATGCTGACCGTTCCCGAGCTGCCGAAGTCGGCGACGATCGTATCGCCGGGCCGCGCCTCGACCGGGCGCACGAACGATCCGGACAGCACCACCTCGCCGGCCGCGATGGACATGCCGTAGCGGGCGAGCCTGTCCGCCAGCCAGGCAATGCCCATCGCGGGATGGTTGAGCACGCCGGCGCCAAGCCCGGTCTCCTCGACCTCCGCATTGCGCGAGACGATGGCGCCGATCCAGCGCATATCGGCTTCATCGGGTCGTTGCGGCCGGCCGCCGATGACAATGCCGGCATTGGCGGCGTTGTCGGAAATCGTATCGAAGAAAGTGCGCGCCTTCTTTGTCTCGGCATTGACGCGTTCGATGCGCGTGTCGAGGATTTCGAGCGCCGGCGTGATATAATCGGTGGCGTTGAGCACGTCGAAGATGGTCACGCCTGGGCCCCTCAGCGGCGCCTTCATGACGAAGGCTATCTCGGCCTCGACGCGCGGCTGGATGAAGCGGCCGACGGGTATCGTCGCGCCGTCGTTGAAGAACATGTCGTCGAACAGCACGCCCGAATCCGGCGTGTCGATGGCGAGCGCATATTGCATCGCCTTCGATGTCAGGCCGATCTTCCAGCCCTTCGGGGTCAGCCCGGCATCGGTCTTGCGTTTCACCAGCGCTGCCTGGACGCGATAGGCATCCTCCATCGTCGCGTCGGGAAAGTCGAGGCTGAACAGACGGATCTGGCGGCGCGAACGCTCGGCTTCGAACAGCCTTGCCGCGGCATCTTCAACTTGCTCGGGGGTCACGATGCTGCCTCGTCGACGACGCCGTTGCGGAGCACGCCGATGCCGTCGGCTTCGACTTCGATCACGTCGCCCGGCTTCAGCCAGATCGGCGGGTCGAAGCGGGCGCCGGCGCCGGTCGGCGTACCGGTGACGATGATATCGCCTGGCACCAGCGTGGTGAAGGTGGAGACATAGGCGATGATCTTGCGGAACGAGAAGATCATCCGGCTGGTGCGGTCCTGCTGGCGCAATTCGCCATTGACGCGGGTGGTCAGCGCGATGTCGGCAATCTGCGCCTCGTCGGTGAACGGCACCAGCCACGGACCGAGCGAGCCGGTGCGGTCGAAATTCTTGCCCTGCGTGACGTTGAACTTGGCGTGCCGTACCCAATCGCGAATGGTGCCTTCGTTGCACAGGGATAGTGCCGCGATATGGTCAAGCGCATCCCTCTCGGCGATGCGTCGTCCACCCTTGCCGATGACGATGACGATCTCGCCCTCATAGTCCAGCTGCGGCGATTCCGGCGGCCGCACCAGCGGCGCGTCGTGGCCGACGAAGGAGCGGGGGAAGCGGATGAACAGCGACGGGTTGGAAGGCGCGGCCTGGCCGTCCTTGTACTCTTCGTTGCGGTCCGGGTAGTTGACGCCGACGCAGATGATCTTTTCCGGCGACGGCACAGGGATTTCATAAGCGATGGCGCCGACTGGAAAATCGACGGCGTAGGCTTCGGCCTCTTCCGCCAGCCGCCGTAGCACGCCGGCCTCGATCACTTCGCGCAGCGTCGGCCACTGGCTGTGCCGCGCCGACAGGTCGACGACGCCCTTATCTGTGACCACGCCATAGCGCGTCTTGCCGCCGACGGTGAAGGTGGCGAGCCGCCCATGTGCAGTCATCCCGGTCTCCGTCAGGTTCGCGTCTGTGGTCACGGTGCGATGATCGGCGACGCCGCCAAATCCGGTTGGCGTGCGGCCGCGCCGGCAAAGGTGCTGCCCTCCTCGAACCAGCTTTTCGGCGCCGGCGCGCCCCATAGCGTCTGGCGCTGCGGGTCCTTGAGGTCCCACTTGATCGGCTCCAGATCCGGATCGACCGTCTGGTAGTCCGAGCAGTAGATCTCGATGCGGTGATTGTCAGGATCGCGAACATAGAGGAAGAAGGCGTTGGAAATGCCGTGCCGGCCTGGGCCGCGCTCGATGTTTGCGAGGTAACCGGTCGTCGCCATCAGGTCGAGCAGGTCGATGATGTTGAGCGGTGTCGGCACCCAGAAGGCGACGTGATGCAGGCGCGGACCCACACCGTTGGTGAAGGCGATGTCGTGGACGCCGCCCTTGCGGTGCGTCCAGGCCGCCCACAGCTTTCCGCTACTGGCATCCTCGGTGTATTCGGTGACGCGGAAGCCAAGCTCGTTGTAGAAGGCGACGGACTCGTCGACATTGGGCGAGAAGCAGTTGAAGTGGTCGATGCGCAGCGGCTTCACGCCCTTGTAGAGCGCATATTTCTGATGAATCGGCGGCAGCCTTTCCATTTGGGCAAAGAACTCGAGCGGAATGCCGTGCGGGTCGCGGGTGCGGAAGGTGCGCGACTGGTACGGTCGCTCGACCCACTCGACCGGCAGGCCTTTTGCCTTGAAGAAATGCTCGGCCTTGTCGAGATCCTCATCCGAAAAAACCTTGAAGCCGAGATCGCGGGCTTCAGCGCTGCCGGCCTTCTTCAGCACGATGCAGTGGTGTCCGCGCTCTTCCAGGGCCCTTAGATAGATGGCGTCCGATGTCTCGTCGGTAACCTGCAGGCCAAGCGTGTCGACATAGAAGGCGCGGGATTTCGCAAAGTCGGTGACCGCCAGTTCGACATGGCTGAGGCGCACGATGTTGAAGGCGGGATAGAGGTTTGGTTTGGGCAGTGGCATGCGATGTCCTCCGGTCAGCCGCCGAGCTTCTGGATCGTGTGCGCTGAAGTGGCGAAGGCGATGTTCTTCGTCTCCATGTAGAAATCGAAGGAATGGTCGCCGCCGTCGCGGCCGATGCCGGAATTCTTGACGCCGCCGAACGGCGTCGGCAAATGCCGCACATTCTCCGAATTGACCCAGATCATGCCGGCGTCCAGCGCATCGGTGAAGCGGAAGGCGCGGGTAACATCCGACGTCCAGAGATAGCCGGTCAGGCCGTATTGGGTGTCGTTGGCCAGCGCCAGCGCTTCGGCCTCGTCCTTGAAGGAAATGGCGGTCAGCACCGGCCCGAAAATCTCTTCCTGGGCAATGCGCATCCTGTTGGTGGCGCCGGTAAACAGCGTCGGGCTGACATAGCAGCCACCGCCCGGACCGGCGAACTTGCCGCCGCCGGCGGCTACCACCGCGCCTTCCGATTTGCCGATCTCGATATAGGAAAGCACCTTTTCCTCGTGCACCGGATGGATCAGCGGACCAACCACCGTTTTGGGATCGAGCGGATGGCCAACCTTGATGCGCTTTGCCTTCTCCGCAACCAGATCCGTGAATGTGTCGTAGACCGAGGCTTCGACCAGAAGCCGCGACGATGAGGTGCAGCGTTCGCCGTTGAGCGAGTAGATCATGAACACGGCCGCATCCGCCGCACGTTCGAGATCGGCGTCGGCGAAGACGATCACCGGGTTCTTCCCGCCCAGTTCGAAATGCACGCGCTTCAGCGTATCGGCGCCTTGTTTCATGATCATCGAGCCGGTGCGGCTCTCACCGACAAAACCGATCGCCTTGATGTCAGGGTGCTCGGTCAGCGCCTTGCCGGCGTGCTCGCCGAGGCCGTTGACCAGGTTCCACACGCCTTTCGGCAGGCCGGCCTCCTCCGCGATCTCGACCAGCAGGCGAGCGGTCAGCGGCGAAAATTCGGCCGGCTTGTGGACGACGGTGCAGCCTGCCGCCAGCGCCGGCGCGATCTTCCATGTCGACAGCATGAACGGCGTGTTCCACGGCGTGATGATGCCGACCGGGCCGATCGGCACGCGCGTGGTGATGTTGACCTGGCCTGTCGTGCGCAGCGTCTCGCCGTCGCGCGCTTCCGGCGCGCGGTCGGCGAAGAAGCGGAAATTCTCGGCGCCGCGCAGCGCGGCCTTGGCCATGAATTTCAGCGCCTGGCCGGTGTCCATGCACTCGACGAAGGCGATCTCCTCGGCGCGCGCTTCGATCGCATCGGCTATCTTGTGCAGCAGCTTCTTGCGCCCGTCGCCCGGCATGGCGGCCCAGGCCGGGAACGCCGCCTTTGCCGCCTTGGCGGCGCGGTCGATATCGGCGGCACTGCCACGCGCGACCTTGGCCAGCGGCTTGAGATCGACCGGCGACATGCTCTCGAAGGTCGAGCCATCCACCGCCGGCACCGCTTCGCCGCCGATCTGGTTCAGCACGCCGTCGCGCTTGAAACGGGCCAGATAGGCCTCGGCCTTTTTCAGATTGCCTTCGAGGTCGGACATATCAGCTTCCGTCACTTGCCGCGCAGTCGCGGATGGATTGCGTTTTTCTTCCAGCTCAGTACCGGGTCGATCTCCCTGATCTCCAGGGAAAGAGCGAAATGCGGGGTCTCGAACAGGGGGCCAAGGTATTCGCTCACCGCGGCGAAGACCGCCTCCCCGGTTCGTTTCTTGTCCTGGGCGCCGCGCCCGGTTCCAATGCGAAACGACATGTCGAGGAAAGCGTTTTCCGGCAGGCTGTCGGCGACGGCATAGGCTTCCGCGCGGAAGGCCCGCACCCGCACCGCGCCGGTTTCGAACAGCCCGGTGCCGAGCACGGTGCGCAACACCAGCGCGCACAATTCGCTCATGTCGACCTTGGCATCGAGGTTGGCCGAATACTCGATGGAAAAGTGAGGCACCGCGTCTCGTTCCCCGGATTGTTCCACTGTTGTAGTTAACGCGTTAATTACATGCAGCATCACTGAAGTCAAGCCTTGCATCCAAGTTGAGGCGACGATACGGGATGGAAAGGTCAGGTTTTGGCGTGCGGTCCCGCCGACCGCCCGCATCATTGGGGACGCTGCTTCTTGCTGCCTGAAAACACCCGTCGTTCTCTGCCGATGGCGCTGCTCCATGCCCGCGAAGTGGTGATGGCGCGGTTTCGCCCTATGCTGGCGGCGCATGACGTGACCGAACAGCAATGGCGTGTGCTGCGCGTTCTGAGCGAGGCCGGCCCTGTCGAGGCGACGGAACTTGCCGATCGCGCTTCGGTGCTGCCGCCCAGCCTGACACGCATCATCAAGACGCTCGAGGGCCGAAAATTCATCACCCGCAACAAGGCGGAAGGCGATGGCCGCCGTGTCGTGCTGACGATCGCCCCGGCGGGCTCCACCCTTATCGATGCCTTGTCGCCGGAACGCCTCGTCATCTACCGCGACATCGAACAGCGCTTCGGACATGAGAGGCTCGAGCAATTGCTCGATCTGCTGGAGAGCCTGATCGCCGGCGAGAACTGACTGCTCCCGCTCAGCCGCCAAAACTGCCAAGCCGCGTCGGCTGCGTGTAATTGCGGTCGACATAAAGCAGCGCCGAGCCGCCGCTGCCGTGCCTGACGTCGATAACGCGGCCGATCATGACATTATGCGTGCCGACTATGTGCACATCCTCGATCTCGCAATCGAAATTGACGATCGCATCGGACAGCGCCGGCGTGCCTGAGGCCAGCGTTTGCCAGCGCGCCGCCGAATAGCGTGCCTCCATGTCCCTGGTCGCGCCGGCGAACTTGCCGGCCAGGTGCATATGGTCATGCGTCAGCACGTTGACGCAGAAGCGCCGGTTGGCGAGAAACATGGCCGCCTGCGTCGAGCGGCCGTTCATGCACACCAGCAGTGTCGGCGGTTCGTCCGACACACTGCACATGGCGGTGGCGGTGAAGCCGCCGCGCCCGGCCGGGCCATCTGTCGTGACGATGTTGACCGGCGCGCAGACCCTTGCCATGGCGTCGCGGAAATCGGCCTTCGAAATCTGCGTGGCCATCTGACATCACCCGGCCGATGAAGCGAGCGGATTGAGCCAGGTATCTCCCGTCCAGCCATTCTCGTCATAGTCGGCCATGCAGGTATCGACCAGTTCTTCCATGGCCTTCAGCCGGCCGCCGCGTTCGGCGCCCTTCAGCACCTGCAGCCGCACCTCTTCCGGCGCACCGGCATAGTTGAGTTCGTAGAGCGCGTGGCGGCCGCCGAACTCGGTGCCGGTCGCGTCCCACAACAGTTTCATGATCTTGATGCGCTCGACATGGCCCATGTCGTTGGAACCGCGCACATATTGCGCGAGGTATTTGTCGATCTCGGGATTGTTGAAGTCGCGCACCGATGACGGCAGGTAGATCAAGCCGGAGGCGATCACCCGGCGCACCGTGTCGATGACGCGCGGATAGGCTTCCGACATGAAAGTCCGGTAGGCAAGGGCTGCTTCCAGGTTGGGCAGGACAGCGCCATTCGCCCAGGGGATCGGATTGTAGGCCATGGCGTTGGAAAAGCTCCAGAACATGTGCCTGAGCGCGATCACCTCGCCCAGCGCCGCCTGGTTGCCGCGGAAGGCATCGCCGCCAGTGGCGCGCAGCGCCTTGGCCAGCAGGCCGGCGAGGAAGTCGAGCTTGACGGCAAAGCGTGTGCAGCCCTGGAAGCAATAGCCATGCATGAAGCCCGAAGCCGGATGGAAGGACAGGATTTTCTGCGCGTCGCGCAGCACCAGCACGTCCTCCCAGGGGATGAAGACATTGTCGAGCACCAGGATGGCATCGTTCTCGTCGAAGCGCGACGACAACGGATAGTCGAACGGAGCCGCCGCCGTGTTGGCCGTCTGCTCATAGGAGACGCGGCAGAACATCTTTACCCCCGGCGCATTCATCGGCACGATGAACATGACCGACAGCGACGGATCTTCGGTGACCGTCGCCGAACTCTGCGCCAGGAAATTGTAGTGGGTCAGCGCCGAGGACGTCGCCACCACCTTGGCGCCGGAGACATAGATGCCGGCGTCGGTCTCCTTGGTGATGTGGACGAAGACATCCTTCACCTGTTCGGCCGGCTTGTGGCGGTCGATCGGCGGGTTGACGATGGCGTGGTTCATGAACAGCACGGCTTCCTGCGCACGCTTGTGCCAGGCGAGCGCATTGTCCTTGAACGGGCCGTACCAGTCGGCATTGGCGCCGAGCGTGTTCATCAGTGCCGCCTTGTAATCGGGCGTGCGGCCCATCCAGCCATAGGACATGCGTGACCACTCGGCGATCGCGGTCTGCTGGGCCGCGAGTTCGCCGGAGGATTTGGCGACGCGGAAATATTTGTGGGTGTAGCCGCCCGAACCGGTATCAGTCGGCGAGGTCAGCGTGCCCTGCCGCTTGGGATCGTGCAGCGCATCATAGAGGCGCGCCAGCGACCGCGCCGAATTGCGCATCGCCGGATGGGTGGTGACATCGGCAATGCGCTCGCCGTTGATGTAGACCTCGCGGCCGTCGCTCAGGCTCTCCAGATACTCGGCCCCGGTGAACGGGCGCCCATTGTCGGCACGAAAGTCTTCCGATCGCATGATGTTCCTCCACTTATGGCATCAACTCTAGCGCTCCTGGCAAGGATCGGTTAGGACGTAACGGCAAAACCGATTGGACTTTTTCCGGCGCTATGAGCCTCAATTCCATTCCTGATTTCTTTGTCTATGGCGAGCCGGTGCGGCCGCTCGATGTCGGCTTCCTGCATGTCGAGACGGTGCTTGCGCGCAGCAATATTCATCTCGGCCAGGTTGCCGCGCACAAGCATCCGCAAATGGGCCAGATCACCTACTGGACCAGCGGCTCCGGCACCTACCGCATCGAAGACCAATCCTGGGACTTTTCGGCACCGGCCGTCAGCTTCGTGCCGAGCACCATCGTGCATGGCTTCTCGATCGGGCCCGGCACCGACGCCATCGTCGTTTCGGTCGCCGATGATGCGCTTGCGGCAATAGCCGCTCACAGCCTGCTGCCATTGGACCGGCCGGTCTTTGCCGATAGCCTTCCTCAGCACGTCGCGTGGAAAAGGCTTGCGGCGGTGCTGGAGATGATCGCCACCGAATATGCCGAGGCGCAGGCCGGGAGTGACAAGACCCTGCCGGCGCTGATTGCCGTCGCGCTCTCGCACATCGCGCGTCTTGGTCCCGAGGTAATGGATCCCACTGGCTCTTCCGATGCTGCATTGGCGCGCGGCTTGCGCCGCCTGGTCGATGCGCATTTCCGCGACAACTGGCCCGTCGACCGCTACGTCGGGGCGCTGGCCACGACACCGCATCTTCTCGACAAGGCCGCCCATACGGTGCTTGGCAGCGGCGTCAAGCGACTCATGGGGGAGCGACGGTTGCTGGAGGCCAAGCGCTTGCTGCTGTTCACCGTGCGCACCGTCGAGGACATCGCCTACGAAATCGGCTTCGAAGATCCGGCCTATTTCTCACGCTTCTTCCGGGAGCGGGTTGGCCAGGCGCCCGCCGCCTGGCGCCGCGCGCAGCTGGGGCAGAGTTGAAGCTTCCGCGCCGGCCAGGATCAGGCGTTTGGGCCGACACGCCGGCCAGGCACGGCGCCGCCGAGTTGATCCACCTTGATAGGTGTTGCCGCGCAGCATTACCCCGCGCACGGCGCGGCGCATCGAGATTGATGTCGCCGCGAAACTTGCTGGTGTTTTTTGTCGCTTCCAAACGGTTCGTTATTTGAACCACCGTTTGATGTGCTATGAGCGGACTGCAAGGTGGATTGGCTTTCGTCCCATGCGAAGTATCTTGAGGATGCACGATGAGCACAGTCGGCAAAGCGATATCGCTGCTGGAGCAGTTCACGCTCGGCGAACCGGAGATCGGCCTGTCCGAGCTCGCCCGCAAAACCGGCCTCGACAAGGCGACGGCGCGGCGCCTGCTGATGGCGCTGGCCGACCACCGCCTGATCGAACAAGAGCCGGCAAGCCGCCGCTACCGGCTCGGCGCCGGCCTGTCGCGGCTGGCCCGCTTTCGCGACGCGCATTTTCCCTTCGTGCGCGTGGCAGCACCTGTGGTTCGCGAGCTGGCGCTGGAAACAGGCGAAACGGTGCATCTGTCGGAATTCAGCGCCGGCGCACTGCTGACCGTCCACGTCGAACTCTCGGCAAAGGCCAACCGGGTCAATGTCGATGTCGGCCAGGTGCTGCCCTTGCACGGCACCGCCTCCGGCATCGCCTTTCTCGCCGCTTCGCCTCAGGAAGCGGCCGAGGCCTATGTCGACAAGCCGTTGCCGACCTTCACGCCACACACGGTGACGCAGCCCGACAGGCTGATGAAGGCGATCCGGCTTGCCGCCAAGCGCGGCTATTCCTCGAGCTCCCAAGGCTATGAAGAAGGCGTCCACAGCATAGCCGCGGCAATCCTCGGCTCCGATGGCCGTCCTTTAGGCACTCTGGCGGTGGCCTCGCCTGTGTCACGCGCCGATGACAGCATGGCGGCCAGCCAGGGCGAAGCGGTGATCAAGGCGGCGCGGCTGATTTCAGCGCGCCTGGCCGGCGAAGCCTGACATCTCTACCGTCGCAGGGGAGATGATTAGCGGGTTAAGTTCCCAGCGGCGCACCGGCCTTGCCGCGAGACCGAAACGCTTCGTCTGGGACAGGCGGCTGGAGCGCAGCAAGGAAGAATTGTTGTCGCCCGCCCGAGTGTCGCCCACGATCTCGGAAATCGCCTTTGCTTGCGGGTTCAATTCGAGTGCGCATTTTTCGCGCGCGTTCGAGAGCCGGTACGATGTGGCCCGCGGGAGTTGCGCCAGAGGCTGAGGGCGGGTGCATTAAGGGGTGGGCCGTTTGCCGGATCTCGGAGAGCGCCCTAGCTCGCCGAAAGCCGGCATCCGGCAGCAAGTTCTACATATTGGCAGCGGTTGGCCGCACGATCACTTCGTTGACGTCGACGCCATCGGGTTGATCAAGCGCAAAACGGATCGCCCGTGCAATGGCGTCCGGTGTGAGCGACTTCTGCCGCCATTCTTTCAGAGCCGTGGCGACCTGAGGATCGCTGATATCGTCGCCCAGTTCGGTTGCGGTCACTCCGGGGGAGATGATCGTGGCGCGGATGTCGTCATGCTCCTGCCGCAGCCCCTCGGTGATTGCCCAGACGGCATATTTCGTGCCGCAATAGACCGCCGCGGTGGGCAGCACGATATGCGCACCGACCGAGGCGACATTGACGATATGCCCATTCTTCTGGGCGACGAAGCGCGGCAGCACCGCGGCGATCCCGTTCAGCACGCCGCCGATGTTGACATTGATCATGCGAGACCACTCATCGCGCTTCAGCGCGGCAAGCGGCGACAGCGGCATGACGCCGGCATTGTTGACCAGCACATCGATCTGCCCGAATTCGGCATGGGCGGCATCGGCAAAGGCGTCGAAATTCGCCGCGTCAGTCACGTCGAGTTCGCGCCACGCGACGCCTTTGCCTATTTCTGCGGCCAGCGCCTTGAGCCGCTCGGTGCGGCGGGCCCCGATGAACAGTCTGGCGCCGGCACCGGCAAGTTCCCGAACCGTCGCTTCGCCGATGCCGCTGGAGGCGCCGGTGATGAGTACAACCTTGTCTTTAAGTCCCGTCATGATCGTTCCTTTTTCGCTGCGGTGACGGGGAGATAGATGGCGCGAACCGGCAAAGGCCGGTAGCGTGATCGTCCAGAGAGTTTGCACGATCCTCCAAATGAACTCGAAATGCCTTGCAACATTTCGCGCCATGAAGATTTATGCGGCATGGAGAAAATCAATGAACTCGCCGAGCTGATCACCCGCTTTGCGCCGAAATCTGGCATGGCCGGCACTGCGGTGCCGCGGCTGTCGCTCATTCGCGCCAACCAGCCCAGTGCACCCGTGCCTGCGGTCTACGAGGCGTCGCTTTGCATAATCGCCCAAGGATCGAAGCGCGTCTCGCTGGCCGACCAGAGCGTGGTCTATGACGCATCGAGCTACCTGCTCGTCTCGGTCGACCTGCCGCTGGTCGGGCATGTGTTGGAGGCGAGCCCGGCGGCGCCCTACCTCTGTTGCAAGATAGATTTTGATTCCACCGCGCTGGCCGAACTGCTTGTGAAAGAAGGACGTGCATCCCCCAGCAGGGATCTGCCGGTGTTAGCTGCCTATCCAAGTGACCCCGACCTGATTGATGCCGCCTGTCGGCTTGTCAGGCTGCTCGATCGCCCCGAGAGCATCACCGTGCTGGCGCCGCTGATCGAACGCGAAATCCTTTACCGGCTCCTCACCGGACCGCACGGTGACACGCTTCGCCAGATGGCGTCGGTGGACAGCCACCTGAACCAGGTCAGCCGCGCCATCGCCACGATCCGCAATCATTTCCAGGCACAACTGCGCATCGAAGAGATTGCGGCGGCATCAGGCATGAGCGCGTCGTCCCTTCATGCCCATTTCAAGGCGATTACGCGCATGACCCCGCTCGAATACCAGAAGCAGCTGCGCCTGCAGGAGGCGCGAAGGATTATGCTTGCCGGCGGCGCAAACGCAGGCACGGCCGGGTTCGCGGTGGGCTATGACAGCCCTTCGCAGTTCAGCCGAGAATATCGTCGCCTGTTCGGTGCGCCGCCCCGGAAAGATATTGACCGCCTTCAGGCGACACCCAGTTCGGCTGCGGCTTATTGAGTTTTCCGAGCGGCATGCGCCAGCCATGGCTGGTCAGGAGCCAGCCGCCTCCAGGTGGCGAAGCGTCCGATCATGCTCGGTAGAACTCCCGGTACCATTCGACAAAGCGCGGAACCCCTATTTCGATCGGGATTTTGGGCTTGAAGCCGGTCGCCTCCTCGAGCGAGCTGACATTGGCGAAAGTTGCTGGAACGTCGCCTGGCTGAAGTGGCCTGAGGTTGCGGTTTGCCTTGCGTCCCAGCGCGTCTTCGAGCACCTCGATCAATCGGTTCAGTTGAACGGGCGAATTGCCGCCGATGTTGTGAATCCTGAACGGGGCGTTGCTGGTCGCTGGGTCTGGCGCGACACTTTTCCACTCAGGATTGGGTGTCGCGGGTTGCTGCATGACGCGGATAATACCTTCGACAATGTCGTCGATATAGGTGAAATCCCGCTGCATGTTGCCATAGTTGAAGACCTCGATCGGCTCGCCGGCGAGGATAGCCTTGGCGAAGATGAACAGCGCCATGTCCGGCCGCCCCCACGGACCATAGACGGTGAAAAAACGCAGCCCGGTGGTCGGCAGTCGAAACAGATGGCTGTATGTGTGCGCCATCAGCTCGTTCGCCTTCTTGCTTGCGGCGTAAAGGCTGAGCGGATGGTCCGCCGGATCGTGCACGGAAAACGGCATGCGGGTGCTGCCGCCATAAATCGAACTCGACGATGCATAGACCAGATGGCCGACGGAGGCCTGCCGGCATCCTTCCAGGATGTTGACAAAGCCGCTGAGGTTGCTTTCCACATAGGCGTGCGGATTGCTGATCGAATAGCGTACGCCGGCTTGCGCCGCGAGATTGACGACAACCTCCGGCGCGGCCGAGAGGAAGAGCTCCGAAATACGGTCCCGCTCCGTGAGATCGGCATGCTCGAAACAAAAATTCGAAAACGCTTTCAGCCGCTCGAGACGAGCCTGCTTCAGGCTGACGTCATAATACTCGTTCATGGAGTCGAGGCCGATAACCTGGCGTCCTTCGGCAAGCAGCCTCAGGCAAAGATGAAACCCTATGAACCCGGCTGCGCCGGTGATCAGTATCGGCCTGCTTGATGTCACTGCATATCCTAGCGTTAATTTCAGGCGAGCTTTACAAGCTCCAGTATTTTATGTTGTCGGGAACTTCATTGGGCTTGATGGCCGACTTGACATCGAACAGTGTCCCCCCCGGCCTGATCATTTGAAAAAGACGCGCTCTTTCGTTGGTGAGATATTGCCTGTGAGGCACCGCCAGAACAAGCGCCTGCAAATCGTTTATCTCATCGAGCGGCAGGATTGTTTCGCCGTGATCACGCCGAGCGGTTTCGACATCGGCAAGGGGATCATGGACTTTGGGGACAATTCCGAACTGCCTTAGTTCCTTGACCATGTCGAAAACGCGGCTGTTGCGCAAATCCGGCACGTCCTCCTTGAATGTCAGCCCGAGAATGCCGACAGAAGCCCCTTTGACGGGCGTGTCAGAACCAATCAGCCGTTTGACAACCTGCTGGGCGACGAAGGCCCCCATGCCGTCATTGATGCGACGTCCGGCGAGGATGATCTGCGGATGGTAACCTTCGGCCTCGGCCTTGGCGGTCAAATAATATGGATCGACGCTGATGCAGTGGCCGCCGACGAACCCCGGTTTGAAGGGAAGGAAGTTCCATTTCGTCGACGCAGCATCAAGAACATCCTGCGTCCGGATATCGAGCCGCTCGAAGATCATTGCCAGTTCGTTCATCAGCGCGATGTTCAGATCGCGCTGGGTGTTCTCGATAACCTTCGCTGCCTCGGCCACCTTGATCGACGGGGCGCGGTAGACGCCGGCATCGATGATACGGCCATAAACGTTCGCGACGCGCTCCAGCGTCTCGTTATTCTCGCCGGAGACGACTTTGACGATCTTTTGCAGCGAGTGTTCTCGATCGCCGGGGTTGGCGCGTTCGGGCGAATAGCCGAGGGCAAAGTCGCGGGGATGTCGCAGGCCGGAAACCTGCTCGATGATCGGCCCACAGAAATCTTCGGTCACACCTGGATAGACTGTCGACTCAAAAACGACGACGGCGCCTTTGCTCACCGCCTCGCCGGCGAGTTCGGACGCCAGTTTCAAAGAAGCTAGATCGGGAGCGCGATTTGCGTCGATAGGGGTTGGCACGGCGACGATGAAGAAAGTAGCGCCTTTCAACATCTCCCGGTCGGTGGTCAGCCCTATCGAGGTCTCCTTGAGCGCCGTTGCGTCAACTTCCCCCGTACGATCGACGCCGCCACGCAATTCCCCGATCCGACGCTCGCTGATGTCAAAAGCTATGGTGCCGGGGAAAACCTTCCCAAAGGCAATGGCTACCGGCAGGCCGACATAACCCAGGCCGATAACTGCAATGCGTTCGGACATCCGTGGGGTTCCTCGAGCCACCTGTTGAGCCGACGTGCTTGTATGGCAGGCTGTTGGCCAATTCAACGATGCTCTATCGCGAAGAGGAATGTCTCACGAAAAATGGTCGTTGCCATTTTCATGTTGCCATCCGCCGATGCCATCGATGTTGTGGATAAAATCCAGCAGGACCGGGTTTCGAGCCACTCTCTGCTGCGGATTGGGGTGAACCGTCAGGTTCTGCCGGCCATCTACGCAGCGGCGGCCCTGACGACAGGGCTGATATTCTCTGCTGCCAATCCATAGGCCACTATCGGCCTCAATCGTGCCTTCTGATCAAACCAAATGCCCGGATCGGAATTCGCATCGGCACCGAGCGGATCTGCGAAATTTCAGTTTGGTCCTTGTGCATTGGCTGCGGACACGTCGTATCCTGCGTGTGGCGACCGATATCTGGTCGATCAGCATTTGCCTGGGAGCAGAAATTGGCCAGACTCTATGACAGCCGCAGACGCATTCTCGTTACCGGGGGCGCAGGGTTTATCGGCTCGCATCTTATTGACCGCCTGTTGGAACGAGGCGACGAAATCTTGTGTGTCGACAACCTTTTCACCGGATCAAAGCGCAATATCGACCATTTGGCCAAGCATCCCCGCTTCGAATTCATGCGCCATGACGTGACCTTTCCGCTCTACGTCGAAGTCGATGAGATTTACAACCTGGCGTGTCCGGCCTCGCCTGTTCACTACCAGTACGACCCGGTTCAGACGATCAAGACCGCCGTGCACGGCGCCATCAATGTTCTTGGATTGGCAAAGCGGCTGAAATGCAAAGTCTTTCAGGCCTCCACCAGTGAGGTCTATGGTGACGCGTCTGTGCATCCGCAGCCCGAGAGTTACTGGGGCAATGTAAACCCGATCGGGCCGCGCTCATGCTACGATGAAGGCAAACGCTGCGCCGAAACGCTGTTCTTCGACTATCACCGACAACATGGCTTGTGGGTCAAGGTCGCGCGGATTTTCAATACGTTCGGGCCGCGCATGCACCCGGCAGACGGCAGGGTTGTCTCAAATTTCATCGTGCAGGCGCTTCGTGGTGAACCGATAACCATTTTCGGCGACGGCTCACAGACAAGGTCGTTTTGCTACGTCGACGACCTGGTGAGCGGCATGCTGCGCCTCATGGATACGGGGCCGGAGGTGACCGGTCCAGTAAACATCGGCAATCCAAGGGAAGTAACGATCAGGCGCTTGGCCGAACTGACGACGCAGATGACCGGATCAGGTTCGGATATAATTTACCGCGATCTTCCGCAAGACGATCCGCGGCACCGCCAGCCCGATATCACCCTTGCCAAAAGGCTTGTCGGCTGGGAGCCGACGGTGACTTTAGAAGCCGGGCTGCAACAGACGATCGACTATTTCAAAGCCCTGCTGCCGAAGGTTTCCACAAACTCGCCTTGACCCGGCACCGCAGTGCAACCGTCAAGTCTGACCGATCACCGTCGTGGTAGCGACGCCTTTTGCAGTCGACTCCGGTAGGCTTGAAGTTTTTCGAATTCTAATTATTTTAAGCTTGAAATTATTTTGAAGATCCATGGCGCTTCATCCGTCCGAGCCGGGACACCGGCATTTGGCGGAGAGCAGAAGGAGGAGGAAGATTTGCCGTTGTTCCGGAATAAAACTCCATGAACACAGCACGATTTTCCGAGAGTGTCACAGGCAAGATCGTCGATGGCGTTCTCGTCGTCACGATCGAAAATCCGCCGGCCAACGCGCTGTCCTTCCATGTCAGGGCCGGACTGATGGCTGCGCTTGGGCGTGCGGCGTCGGATGAAGTGTCTGCCGTGGTGCTGACCGCCATTGGGCGCACCTTCATCGGTGGCGCCGATATCAAGGAATTCGGCAAGCCCGCTATCGAGCCCACACTGCCTGAAGTGATCGAAGCGATCGAGAGCTTCGCGAAACCGTTCGTCGCGACAGTTGGCGGCGCGGCGCTCGGCGGCGGCTGCGAGATTGCGCTGGCCTGCCACTACCGGGTGGCCAGCAAGGCGGCCAGCTTCGGCCTGCCCGAGGTCAAGCTCGGGTTAGTGCCTGGGGCCGGCGGAACCCAACGCCTGCCCCGCCTCATCGGCACGGTCGCCGCAATCGACCTGATCGGCACGGGTCGGCCCGCGAAAGCCGACGAAGCGCTCACTCTCGGTCTGATCGATGCCATTGCAGACGATCTTCCCGAAGGCGCGCTCGATGTCGCCCGCCGTCTCGTTGGCCAACCGTTGCGGCGCACGGGCGCGCTTTCCGTCCCACGCTCGCAACCCGAAGCCGAAGCGGCAGCCGCAAGAAAGGTGCTTTCCCGCAGCCGTGGACAGATCGCGCCTGCAGAAGCCGTGAGATTGGTCCAGGCCGCGTCCACGGCCAAACTTGAGGACGGTCTTGCGGACGAACGCGCGACCTTCCTGCGCCTCCGGGATACTCGCGAAGCGGCAGCGTTGCGCCACGTCTTCTTTGCCGAGAGGCAAGCCAGCAAAGTCGACAGGCTGGAGGGTGTCACGCCTCGCAAGGTCGAGACCGTCGGTATCGTCGGAACCGGCCTGATGGGTGCAGGCATCGCGGTCTCGGCCTTGAATGCCGGCTATCGCGTAATCGGCATCGAGCAGAACGACGACGCCGCGGCAAAAGGATACGAGCGTATCGCCGGGCTTCTCGACAAGTCGGTCCAATCCGGCCGTCTCACCGATCATGCGCGCAGGGAGGCGCTGAGCCGGTTTGAAGCGGCCAGCGACGCCGGCAGGCTGGTGCAGGCCGATCTGGTCATCGAGGCAGTGTTCGACGATCTCGCGGTAAAAACCGAACTCTTCCGGAAGCTCGAACGTATCGTCCGCCCGGACGCCATCCTTGCGACCAACACCAGCTACCTCAACCCCGACGAGATCGCCTCTGCAACCGCCCGGCCCGAACGGATCGTCGGCCTGCATTTTTTCTCCCCGGCCAACGTCATGCGGCTAACCGAAGTGGTGGATTGCGCGGCGACGGCGCCCGATGTGCTCGCCTCGGCGATCGCCTTCGTCAGGAAGCTTGGCAAGCTGCCTGTCGTGTGCGGCGTTACCGAGGGTTTTATCGGCAACCGCATCTATTCGGCCTACCGCCGCGAGGCGGAGTTCATGGTGGAGGATGGCGCAGCACCCGATGAGGTGGATGCCGCGCTGGAGGCCTGGGGCTTCCCGATGGGGATCTTCGCGGTCAACGATATGGCTGGGCTGGAGATAGCCTGGGCGCGGCGCAAGCGACAGGCGGCGATGCGCGATCCGCAAGCACGTTATGTCGAAATCGCCGACCGGCTGTGCGAGGCCGGCCACTTCGGCCGCAAGACCGGGCGCGGCTGGTACGATTATTCGGACGGCGAACGCCGGAGCGACCCGCAAGTAACGGCGCTGATCGAGGCCGTGCGAGCGGCCAAGGGCATCGTGCCGCGCCGCTTTTCGCCCGATGAGATCGTCACGCGCTTGCTGGCGGCAATGGCCGACGAGGGCAAGGCATTACTCGCCGAAGGCATCGCGGCGCGTGCCTCCGACATCGATCTGGTGATGATCAACGGCTATGGCTTCCCGGCCCACAAGGGCGGGCCGATGTTCCGCGCCGGAGACATCTGACGATCGAGCTAAGACAGCTTGGCGATGACGGCGCGCAGGGCTTCGCCGAAACGCCTGACCTCGTCGACCGTGTTGTAATGAACCAGCGAGGCGCGGATGGCGCCGCTGTCCATCGACAGGTTGAGACGCTTCATCAGCCGGGGCGCATACATATGGCCGTCGCGGATGCCGATCTGCATGTCAGCCATTTCCTCGACGATCCGCTGCGGCGACAGCTTGCCGATGTTGAAGCAGAATGTCGGCACGCGTTCGTTGATGCGGGCTTCCTCGGCGACGCCGTAGATCGTGGCATTGCATCCCTTGAGCACGGCGAGCATCTCACGCGCCAGGAGCACTTCGTAATCGCGGATGGCGCCCATGCCGGCAACGATGTTGTCGCGCCGCGAGCGGTTGTTGGAGGGCGCCAGATTGCGGCCGATCAGTTCCAGGTACTGCACTGCGGCATCCATGCCTGAGACGTTCTCGTAGATGAAGGTGCCTGCCTCGACCTTGTAAGGCGGCTCGTCGGGGATGAAATCCTCGCGGAAGGTCGGCAGCCGCTTCAGCGTTTCGAAGCGGCCCCACAGAAAGCCCATATGGGGCGAGAAATTCTTGTAGCCGGAGCAGACGAGATAATCACAGTCCCAGGCCTGCACGTCGATCAGCCCGTGCGGTCCGTAGTGCACGCAGTCAAGGAACACTTCGGCGCCGGCCGCATGCGCGATCGCGGCCACCGAAGCGACGTCGACGATCGAGCCGATCGAATGCGCGGTCACCGTGCAGGCGACGAGACGGGTGCGATCGGAAACCAGCGGCTTGAGGTCGTCGACATGCAGGTTGCCGTCCTCGCGCATGCGCCACCATTTGAACTTGGCTCCGGCGGGCTCCAGCGCCAGCCACGTGGCGATGTTGGCGTCGTGGTCCATATCGGTGATGACGATCTCGTCGCGCTCTGTGTCCTTGGTCAGCATTTGGCCGATGCCGAGGCTGACCAGGCGAATGAACGAGGTGGCGTTCATGCCGAAGCAGATTTCCGACGGACTGTAGGCGTTGATCAGCAAGGCCACGCTCGTCCGAGCATCCGCAACCGATTGGTCGACCGTGACCGAGCGCCCATAGCGACCACCACGCTGCACATTGTGCGAGACCAGGTGATTGGTCACCGCGTCGAGCACGCTCTGCGGGATCTGCGCGCCGGCGGCGTTGTCCATGAAGATGAAATCACCGGCGCGCTGCAAGGCCGGAAACATGGCGCGGATGGTGTCGACCGGAAAGCCGCCGGCGGCTTGGGAATTGCTCAACTGTATCTCCTGCGAATGGCTTGGGAAGCGGGACGGTTGATGAGGTCAGCGCGTCTTCTCGGTCTTGAAGCGGTCTTCGAGCAGGCTGACGAGGCGGACCATGGGCCAGAGGAAGATGAGATAGACCAAAGCGGCGCCGATCAGCGGCGAGGGATTGGCATAGAGCGATTGCGCGTTGGTCGCTTCCTTCAACAGTTCCGGCAGCGCAACGGTGGAAGCGAGCGACGTGTCCTTGAACATCGAGACGCAATTGCTGGTCATCGGCGGGATGACGACGCGGATCGCCTGCGGCAGCACCACCTTGCGCAAGGTCAAAAGGAAAGGCAGGCCGAGCGCCTGTGCTGCCTCGAATTGGCCTTTCGGAATGCTCTCAATGCCGGAGCGGAACACTTCTGCTGAATAGGCCGACATGATGATGGCGAACGCCGTCACGGCGGAGGCCCAGGACGACAGACGGATGCCGAGGAAGGGCAGCGCATAGTAGATCAGGATCAGCACCACCAGCACCGGCAGGGCGCGGAAGATGTCGGTGTAGCCGACCGCCAGCCAGCGCAGCGGCTTCGGCGCATAGAGCCGCAACAGGCTGATCCCCAGGCCAATGGGAATGCCGATGCCGATACTCAAAATGCCGAGCAGCAGCGTGTTCAGGAAGCCACGCAACAGCGCCGGCAGGCTGGACATGATCACGTCAGGATTGAAGAAGGTGTCGATCAGCGACATGGGAGCGTTCCCGAACCCCAGAGCAAAGGATGCTCAAGTTAAAACCAATCGACCTTGCCTCCGATGAGGCTATCCGTGTGGCAGCAGGCGCCGGAGCGTGAAATGAATCGTGCCGGCCTGGGAGCCGGCACGATTTAAGTGCATTGCCGGTCAGGCCTTGGGCAGCGGCATTTCCTTGACCGTCGAGGAATCGGCTGGCGCGTCGCTGCCGAACCACTTCTTGTGGATCGCGGCCAGCGTTCCGTCCTTCTTCATCGCGGTCAGCGCGTCGTTCAGCTTACCGAGCAGCGGATGGTCCTTGCTCATCATCAGGCCGTACTGTTCGCCGGTCTTGATGCGCTGCTTGACCTTCAGGTCCTTCATCTTGGTGAAGGAGTATTCCATGCCCGGAATGTCGCTGACGGCGGCGTCCACGCGGCCCGCGCTGAGGTCGAGCAGAAGATTCTGCTGCGTGTCATAGCCCTTCACGTCGCTGTAGCCGTCAGCCTCCTGATGCGCCTTGACCCAGGTCTCGCCGGTCGAGCCTGAAAGCACACCGACGATCTTGCCCTTGAGGTCGGCCTCGGTGTTAACAGCGCTATCGGTCTTCGTCGCAATGCCCATGTCGGAGTCATAATAGGGCTGGGTGAAGGACAGCGTTTTCAGTCGCTCCGGCGTGATGGTGATGGAGGAGATCGCGACATCGATGCGGTTGGAACTGACAGCCGCGAACAGCGCCTGGAAGCCGAGGTCGGCAATGTCGGTGGTCATGCCGGCACGCTTGGCCGCTTCGTTGACGATGTCGACTTCAAAGCCCTCGAACGTGCCGCTCTCGTTCTTGTATTCGAAGGGCGGATTGGTCGGGTAGGCGCCGACATTGAGCACATCGGCGGCAAAGGCGGTGGCCGGGCCGGCAGCGATGCCGATCGTGGCGGCGAGAAGAAGCAGGTTGCGACGAGTGAAGCTCATTTTGTGTTCCCTCTGGTTGTGATCGGGCGGGTTAGCTCCCGCACGGTTTGTTGCCGTCCCACCTCCCAGCGGGGCGTCAATTCATGGCGGCGACCATGCGCTCGAGCGCGGTCGCTATCTGGTCGCGTTCACGGCACACGCACATCCGCAGGAAGGCCGCTGCCGAATTTCCAAAGAGGTGGCCGGGAGCCAGCCCGACGCGCGCCGTCTCCAGTATCCTGGCGCAGGCCTGCCGGGCGTCGCTTTCGCCGTCCATGGCAAAGAAGGCATACATGCCTCCGCGCGGTTTCGTCGGCAGGATGATGCCGGGAATCTGGGCCAGCCTGTCATAGGCAAGGTCGAGGCCGGTTTTGATCCGCTGTCTGATCTCCTCGACCAGCGGCTCGCCTTGGCGAATGGCGGCGACAGCGCCGGCCTGGATCGGCGCGGCGGTGCCGCTGTTGATATACTGCGTCATGGCGCCAAGCTGGTCGGCTACCCCCGACGGATGCGTCAGCCAGCCGATGCGCCAGCCGGTCATCGCCCACGCTTTCGAAAAACTGTTGACCGACAGCACCCGGTCGCCATCCTCGGCGATCTGCAGGATGGAAGGCGCAACATTGCCGTCGAAATAGAGCCGGCCATAGACCTCGTCGGAAATGATCCAGATGCCGGTGCGCCGGCTGAAGTCGAGCAGCGCCTGCATCTCATCGCGCGAAGCGGTCCAGCCGGTCGGATTGGAAGGCGTCGACAGGAAGATCGCGCGTGTGCGCGCATCGCAAGTGGCGAACAGCCGGTCGAGATCGAGATGCCAGTCGCCCTTGAAGTCGAGCGAAAACGGCCTTGGCTCGCCGCCGATCAGATGGATGGCGTTGTGGATGTTGGGCCATTGCGGCGCGACATAGACGACGTTGCTGCCGGTATCGACCAGCAGTTCCAGCGCCAGGTACAGCGCCTGCATGCCGCCGGGCGTGACGGTGGTGCGCGCAATCGGGATCGACCGGCCGTGAATGCGCGTCTGATATTCGGCCAGGGCTTCGTTCAGTGGCCCATGGCCACGCATGTTAGGGACGTAGAACGTCTGGCCTTCATCGAAGGCGGCCTTCGCGGCATCGCGGATGAAGGCCGGCGTCACCATGTCGCCTTCGCCGTACCAGAGCGCGATCACGTCGCCCAGTTCTCGGGCGCGCACGGCAAGGTTGGCAATGTTTTCGGTGTGCAGGTCACGGATCTGGGCACGTACGCCGTCGAAAGCATAACGCGCGCTGGACGATGACTGGGGCAGTATGAACGACAAGGACTGAAACCCCTCCCACCCGGAGCACCGCGACGGACTGCCCGGCAAGCCCCACCGGCACGACAGTCGCCATCGAGTTTGGATGCTATCCAATGTGCTGCGCTTTTCAAGGAAAAAGTTTTAAGCTTAAAAAGTTTTTGCCCGATCCCGCCCGTCTACCGCAGCTCGGCGCGCGCAGCGGTGCAGTTGGCCGCAGCGCCGGCGCCAAGAAACATCGTATCGCTGGCCAGCACGAAGAAGCTCGCGCCGATAGCGGCCCACTGGCTGATCGTCTGTGGGCTGGCGCAAAATATGCCCGATGTCCTGCCATGCGCGACGGTCGCGCGGATGATCCTTGTGATCGCCTCATCGAGCTTGTCCACGCCTTTCGGCCCGATCGCATCGATCGACACGGAGAGATCGCCGGGGCCGACGAAGACCACATCGATGCCGTCCATGGCCGCGATCGCCTCGATGTTGGCCAGCCCCTCCGATGTCTCGACCTGGACCGCGACGACCACCCTGTCATTGGCCGCGGCCAGATATTCGGGAATGCGATAGCCATAGCCGGCCGCGCGGCCAGGCCCGACGCCGCGCTCGCCCAGCGGCGGATAGCGCGAGGCTTTCACCGCCGCCTCGGCCTGAGCAGCGGTCGAGACGCGCGGCACGAGCACGCCTTGTGCGCCGCTGTCGAGCGCCGCCTGGATAGCTTCCGGCGCATGACCGGGAACACGCACCATGGCCGGCACGCGATGCACGTCGGCCGCCCGCACCATGGTTTCGATCGTGTCGCGCGCGATCTGGGCATGTTCCCAGTCGATGCAGACGAAGTCGAGGCCGGTGAGCGCCATCACTTCGACGGCGACGGGATGGGGAATAGCGGCGAAGGAGCCGACGAGATTGGTCTTGCCGATGCACTTCTGACGGAACGCGCTCATATCCATCCCCTTTTCCCCTCCAAATTCATATCCGCAATCGGCGGCGCGGCGAAGCTATTTCAGGCTTGAAATATTTTTGCGCGGGCCTAGCGTGTCGGTCTCCCGCCACGAGTTCCCATGATGATCAAAACGCATCCCCTGCACGGCTTGAACAAACTGAAGCTCGGCGTCTTTTCGACCAATGCCGATGGCGGTCTGGCCATCACCGATGTGCCGGAACGCTGGACGGCAAGCTGGCAGGACAATCTGACGGCGGCGCAGATCGCCGACCGCGCCGGGCTGGAATTTATGCTTCCGATCGCGCGCTGGCGTGGCTTTGGCGGCCGCAACAAGGTGCGCGAATGGTCGTTCGAGACCTTCACCTGGGCAGCAGCTCTGGCGGTGGCCACCGAGCAGATCGGCCTGTTCATGACCGTGCATGTGCCGCTGGTGCATCCGCTCTATGCCGCCAAGGCGCTGGCAACTGTCGACCATATCAGCCAGGGCCGCGCCGGCTTGAACATCGTCTGCGGCTGGAACCCGAAGGAATTCGGCATGTTCGGCACGCCTTTGGTCGAGAAGGGCTACGACCAGGCCGCCGAATGGATCGAAATCCTGGAAAAGCTCTACGCCTCGGACCAGCCTCTGGACTATGAAGGCACCTACTATCGCCTCAAGGAGGCAGTGAGCCGGCCGGCGAGCCTGCAGGTTCCACGCCCGGTGACCATGAACGCTGCTTTCGGTGGCCCGGGCCGGGATTTCGCCGCCGCCCGATGCGATTATCTGTTCACGACCTTTTCGGAAATGAGCGATGCCGGCAAGCATGTCGCCGACATCAGCGAGCGGGCCGACAAGGTTGGCCGCAACGTCGGCGTCTACACGGTGGCGCATGTCGTCTGCCGTCCAACCATGGAAGAGGCGCAGGCCTACTACACGCGCTATGCCGTCGATCTGGTCGACCACAATGCGGTCGATGCTCATATGGCAGGCAAGAAGGAGTTCTCGCAGTCGCATGACCCGCATGCCTATGACCGCTACCGGCAGCGTTTCGCCGGCGGCGCCGGCACCTACCCGCTGGTTGGAACGCCGGAAACGATTGCCGCCGAGATGGCGGCAATAGCCGGGCATGGCTACCAGGGCATCGCGCTGTCGTTCGTCAACTACACCCAGGAACTGCCCTATTTCTGCGACCACGTATTGCCGCTGCTGAAGCGGGCGGGGCTGCGCTGCTGATCAATCCGGGAATAGCGAATTCGTTAATCCGGAATGACGGCGGTTGCCTGAATCTCGATCTTGGCGCGATCTTCCACCAGCGCCACCACCTGCATGGCGGCCATCGCTGGGAAATGCCGGCCGATCACCTCGCGATAGGCCTCGCCTATACCCTTGAGATTGCCGAGATATTCGGCCTTGTCGGTGAAATACCAGGTCATCGCGGTGATGTGCCGTGGCTCCGCGCCGGCTTCCGCCAGCACGGCGACGATGTTTTGCAGCGTCTGCCGCACCTGGCCGGCGAAATCGTCGGTCTCGAACTGGCACTGCCCGTTCCAGCCGACCTGTCCGCCCACGAAGACGAGCCTGCCGCGCGCAGCAATGCCGTTGGCGTAGCCGACCGGTTTCGCCCAGCCCTCCGGCTGCAGGATCTCGTGCATTTTCAAGCCTCCCCGGTATTCTTAAAGATCAATCTCAAATCAAATACATCGCCGTCAGGCCGCGCCCATCACCTGCCGTGCGATCACCACCTTCTGCACATCGGATGCGCCCTCGTAGATGCGTAGCGCGCGGATCTCGCGATAGAGGCTCTCGACGATATGGCCCTTGCGGACGCCGTCCCCCCCATGCAGCTGCACAGCCTTGTCGATCACCTCTTGCGCCTTGTCGGTGGCGAACAGCTTAGCCATCGCCGCCTCGCGGGTGACACGCGCCGCGCCCATGTCCTTGGTCCAGGCAGCGCGGTAGACCAGCAGCGCCGCGGCATCGACGTCCAGCGCCATGTCGGCGATATGGCCTTGCACCATCTGCAGCTCTGCCATCGGAGCGCCGAAGAGTTTGCGCTCGGCCACCCTGCTGATGCTTTCGTCCAGCGCCCGGCGGGCAAAGCCGAGTGCCGCCGCGCCGACCGTCGAGCGGAACACGTCAAGCACCGACATGGCGATGCGGAAGCCGTCTCCCGGTTTGCCGATCAGCGCCGAGGCCGACACCCGGACCTGATCGAAGGAAAGCCGCGCCAGCGGATGCGGCGCGATCACTTCAAGGCGCTCGGCGATGCCAAGCCCCTTGGTATCAGCGGGTACGAGAAAGGCGGAAAGTCCCTTGGCACCCGGTGCCTCGGCGGTGCGGGCAAAGACGACGTAGAGATCGGCAATGCCGCCATTGGAAATCCAGGTCTTCTCGCCGCTGAGGATATAGAAGTCGCCATCGCGGCTCGCCGTCATTTCGGTGTTGGCGACATCCGACCCCGAGCGTGGCTCCGACAGCGCGAAAGCCGAGATCGTCTTGCCGGCCCTGGTCTTTGCCAGCCATTGCTGCTGGTCGGGCGTGCCGAACAGGCTGAGCGCGCCGGTGCCGAGCCCCTGCATGGCGAAGGCGAAGTCGGCCAGCCCGTCATGGCGCGCCAGCGTCTCGCGCGTGATGCACAAGGTGCGGACATCGAGCGGTCCCGGATTGTTGGTATCGAGCGCCGTCGGCTTCAGCCAGCCGTCGCGGCCAAGTTTCGCCACCAGTTCGCGGCAGGCGGCATCGACGTCGCGGTGATCGACGGGAAGGTTTATCGCGCACCATGCTTCCAGCCTTTCGGCCAGTTCGCGGTGGCGATCTTCAAAGAACGGCCAGCTGAGGAAGCTCCTGTCTGCCATCAATTCCCCTCGAACACCGGTTTTTCCTTGGCCACGAAGGCCTTGTAGGCGCGCTCGAAGTCACCCGTCTGCATGCAGATCGCCTGCGCCTGCGCTTCCGCTTCGATTGCCTGGTCGAGGCCCATCGACCATTCCTGGTTGAGCTGCGTCTTGGTGATGCCGTGCGCGAAGGTCGGGCCGGAGACGATGCGCGCCGCCATCTCGAGCGCGTCGGCCTCGAGCACTGCGGCATCGACCAGCCTGTTGTAGAAGCCCCAGCGCTCGCCTTCCGCCGCCGTCATCGTGCGGCCGGTGTAGAGCAATTCGGCGGCACGGCCCTGGCCGATGATGCGCGGCAGGATCGCGCACGCGCCCATGTCGCAGCCGGCAAGCCCGACGCGGGTGAACAGGAAAGCGGTCTTGGCCTCCGGCGTGGCGATGCGGATGTCGGCGCTCATGGCGATGATGGCGCCGGCGCCGACCGCGACACCGTCGACCGCCGCGATGATCGGCTTGCCGCAGTTGAGCATCGCCTTGACGAAATCGCCGGTCATGCGGGTGAAGGCGAGCAATTCCTTCATGTCCATCTTGACCAATGGGCCGATAATGTCGTGGACATCGCCGCCCGAGCAGAAATTGCCGCCATTGGGCAGGAACACCACGGCGTCGACGTCGTCGGCATAGACGAGATCGCGGAACGTGTCGCGCAGTTCCGCATAGCTGTCGAAGGTCAGCGGATTCTTGCGCTCCGGCCGGTCGAGCCGCACCCTGGCGATCCTGCCTTCGACTTCCCAAAGGAAGTGCTTCGGCTTGAGGCCGGCCATCGAACTCATTCGCGTCCCTCCCAGTTGCTGCGGAACGAGGTCAGCATGCCGGTCAGCCGGCGCGCATCCTCCTCGCTGACCTTGGCCAGCAATTCTCCGATCCAACCCTCATGCGCCGCGGCCATTGCGGCAAAAGATTTGGAACCCTCGTCGGTCAGTCGCACCATGGATGTGCGGCGATCGCCATTGCGGCGCGCGCGCGCGACCACCCCTTCCGAAACCAGCCGGTCGACAATGCCGGTGACATTGCCGTTGGATACCAGCAGGAAGCGCGACAGATCGCTCATCAGCATGCCTTCCGGCGCGCGGTAGAGGGCGGCCATGACGTCGAAACGCGGCAGTGTCGTATCGAATTCCTTCTTCAGGCGCTCGCGCAGCTCGGCCTCGATCGTGCGCGAGGCGCGCAGCAGCCTGATCCAGAGACGCAGCCGGTCCTTGCCGGGTCCCGACGGCGCGGGCAATGGGCCGGCTACCATGTTTCGCCTCCTGAGATCGAAATCGCTTGTCCGGTAATCGACGCAGCCGCATCGCCGCACAGCCAGAGCACCGCCGCGGCAACTTCCTGCGGCTGGATGAAACGGCCTTGCGGGTTGGTCGAGGCAAGGCTCGCCCGCGCCTGCTCGACTGAGCGGCCGGTCTTTTCGACGACGCGCTGAATGGAGTCCGCCAGCATGTCGGTCTCTACGAAGCCCGGGCAAACGGCGTTGACGGTCACGCCGGATTTCGCCGTCTCGGCCGCCAGTGCCCGCATCAGCCCGACCACCCCATGCTTGGCCGCCACATAGGGTGCGACATAGGCGTAGCCTTTCAGTCCTGCCGTCGACGCGACGAAGACGATCCGGCCCGCCTTGCGCGCGGCCATGCCGACCAGCGCCGGCTTCACCGTCAGGAAGGCGCCGGTCAAATTGACGTCGAGCGTCCGCTGCCAGTCGGCAAGCGAGGTCTTGTACGCCGGCGTGCTGCTGGCCATGCCGGCATTGGCGACGACGATGTCGAACGGGCCTCGCATGGCTTCCGCCTGCGAGTAGAGCGAAATTATCGCCGCCTCATTTGTAACATCGGCTGACATGGCGTGGATGCGGTCGTTCTCTCCAGCCACCTTGGCAAGCTCGGCCTCGCGCCGCCCGCATATGGTCACCTCGATACCGGCTTCGGCCAGCACGAGTGCGATGACCCGGCCGACGCCGGAGCCGCCGCCAGTGACCAGCGCATGTTTGCCTGAAATCGCCAAGGCCGTCGTCATACTTTCAGCCCCGCCGCCGCATCGCGCTCGGCCAGCCGGTAGATCTGGTCGCGTCCGGGCAGATAGGGATCCGGCCATTTGACACCACGGTCGCCGAGCGTCACGGCCGCATGCAGCGTCCAGTAGGGATCGGCGAGATGCGGCCGTGCCAAGGCCACCAGGTCGGCGCGGCCGGCCATCAGGATCGAATTGACATGGTCCGGCTCGTAAATGTTGCCGACCGCCATCGTCGCCATGCCGACCTCGTTGCGGATGCGGTCCGAGAACGGCGTCTGGAACATTCGGCCATAGACAGGCTTGGCGGCAATCGAGGTCTGGCCTGCCGAGACGTCGCATATGTCGACGCCGGCTTCGTGCAGCATCCGCGCGATCTCCACCGCATCGGCCGGCGTCACACCCTCGATGCCGACCCAGTCATTGGCCGAAATGCGCACCGAGATCGGCTTTCGCGTCGGCCAGGCGGCGCGCACCGCATGGAAGATTTCCAGGGGATAGCGCATGCGATTTTCCCGCGAACCGCCATACTCATCCGTGCGCTGGTTGGTGACCGGCGTGATGAAGGACGACAGCAAATAGCCATGCGCGGCATGGATCTCCAGCATGTCGAAGCCGCAGCGATCCGCCATCTCTGCGGAGGACACGAACTGGTCGCGCACCAAATCCATATCGGCGCGGTCCATGGCTTTCGGCACCTGGTTTTGCGGCGACCATGCAATCGCCGAGGCCGCCATGACCGGCCAATTGCCCGAGGAGAGCGGCACGTTGGTGCCCTCCCAGCCGACACGGGTCGAGCCCTTGGCCCCGGAATGCCCGATCTGGGCGCAGATTTTAGCCTCGGTCTCGGTGTGGACGAAATCGACCAGCCGCTTCCACGCCACCTCATGTTCGGACGCATAGAAGCCGGGACAACCGGGCGTGATGCGTCCTTCCGGGCTGACGCAGGTCATCTCGATATAGACAAGCCCGGCGCCGCCCTTGGCACGCTCGGCATAGTGGGCGAAATGCCAGTCGGTCGGGCAGCCATCGACTGCCTTGTACTGCGCCATCGGCGAAACGACGATGCGGTTGTTGAGCTGCATGTCGCGCAGTTTGAACGGCGCGAACATCGGTGCCCGGCGTTGCCTGTTGCCGCCTGCCCCCGCCTGGCGCTGGAACCATTGCTCGGCGCTTTCAAGCCATTTGGCATCGCGCAGCCGCAAATTCTCGTGGCTGATGCGCTGCGAGCGGGTCAGCAGCGAATAATTGAACTGTACCGGATCGAGGCCGAGATAGCGCTCGACCTCCTCGAACCACTCCAGCGAATTGCGCGCCGCCGACTGCAGCTTCAGCACCTCGGTGCGGCGCGCATCCTCATACTTGCGGAAGGCGGCGTCGAGGTCCGGTTCGGTTTTGACATATTCGGCCAGCGCCACCGCGCTTTCCAATGCGAGCTTGGTCCCGGAGCCGATCGAGAAATGTGCCGAGGCCGCCGCGTCGCCCATCAGAGCCAGGTTCTTGTAGGACCAGCGTTCGCACAGCACGCGCGGGAAATTGATCCAGGCCGAACCTCTGATGTGATTGGCATTGGTCATCAGCGCGTGGCCGCCGAGATGTTTGTCAAAAATGCGCTCGCAGACGGCGATGGATTCCTGCTGCGACATGGCGCCGAAGCCGAAGGCAGCCCAGGTCTGTTCGCTGCACTCGACAATGAAGGTCGCTGTCTCGCTGTCGAATTGATAGGCGTGCGCCCACACCCAGCCATGCTCGGTCTTCTCGAAGATGAAGGTGAAGGCGTCGTCGAATTTCTGGTTGGTGCCGAGCCAGACGAATTTGCATTTGCGGGTGTCGATGTCGGGCTTGAAGACTTCGACGAAGGTGTTGCGCGCCCTTGAGTTCAGCCCATCGGCGGCGACGACCAGATCATGCGTCTCCATATAGGGCTGAGGGTCGGCGATATCGCTCTCGAACATCAGCCTCACGCCAAGTTCGCGCGCGCGTCGCTGCAGCAGGACCAGAAGCCGCTTGCGGCCGATGCCACAGAAACCGTGGCCCGACGAGACCGTGCGCACGCCGTCATGGATGACGGCGATGTCGTCCCAATAGGCGAAATGCTTCTTGATCCAGACAGCGCTGACCGGGTCGTTTTTGGCAAGGTTGTCGAGTGTTTCGGCCGACAGCACGACGCCCCAGCCGAACGTATCGTCGGCGCGATTGCGCTCGAACACCGTGACCTCGTGGGCGGCGTCCCGCAGCTTCATTGAAATGGCAAAGTAGAGGCCGGCTGGTCCGCCACCGAGAACCGCAACCTTCATCCGTGCGATCTCCTCTTCGCTTGCTGCATCTCAAGTATCGCGCCGGAGATAAAATATTTCAAGCTTAAAGTTTCATGTTGGAACGATTGCAGGACTGGCGCGCCTGCAGGTTGGCCCCACAAGCGCGCTCTGGAAATCACTTCTCTGGGTTCTTCGGGCTCCACAGCACAGTCTCGGCACCCTTCTCATAGGCCATCCCATCGGGATAGCTGATCGCCTCCAGTTGCAATCCCCATGGCGCCTGGAAATAGAGGATGGTCTGGCCGGCCGCCGGACCTTCCTTGACCGGCAGCGGCCCCATCCGCGTCTTCACCCCCTTGCCATCGAGATAGGCTTTCGCCGCGGCGACATCATCGACATACATGGCAATGTGGAAGCCGCCGATATCGCTGTTCTTCGGAGTCAAATCCTTCTGGTCAGGCGCGGTGTACTTGAACAGCTCGATGTTCGATCCATAACCGCAACGCACCATGGTGACCTGCTCGATGACAGCCTTCGGATCGACGCCCAGAAGATCCTGCATGAAGGTGCCCTTGTCATCGGCGAACGGACCGAACGACATCGCCTTCTTGCAGCCGACGACTTCGGTGAAGAAGTCGACTGCCTGCTTCATGTCGGGCACCGTGATGCCGGTGTGGTCGTGGCCGCGCATGCCGGGGATCGCATCGGCCGAAGCCGTTCCCATCGAGCAGAACAGGATCGCGGCAAGCATCGTGCCGCGGGCTGCGTAATTCATATTACCCTCCGTTCGCGGGCTGATTTTGCCCTCATGCACGTCCGAAGCCCGCTGTTCGGCGTGGTGGGTGAACAGTCCTATGCCCGCGCTTTCGTTGCTGGCCGCAACCAGTCCGCGTCGATCTCAGGCAGTGGGATGGCGGCAAGCAGGTCGCGCGTGTAGGTCTCCCTGGGATTGTCGAACAGCGCATCGGTGGCGCTCGCCTCGACGATCCTGCCCTCGCGCATGACGATCACTTGTTGGCACAGCCGCCGGATGACCGACAGGTCGTGGCTGATGAAGGCGACCGTCAGCCCCATCTCCGCGGCCAGTCTCTCCAAAAGGGTGAGGATCTGCGCCTGCGTCGATACGTCGAGGCCGGAGACGATCTCGTCGGCCAGCACGAATTTCGGCGAAAGCGCCAACGCGCGCGCAATTCCGACGCGCTGGCGCTGCCCGCCCGACAGTTCATGACGATAGCGACTAGCGAAGCTTTGCGGCAGGCCGACGCGATGCAATGCCTCGGCGACGCGTTCCCTAAGCCTGTCGCCAAGCCCATTCTGCTTGAGCGGCGCAGCAATGATGCCGGCGATGGTGCGACGCGGGTTGAGCGACGACATCGGGTCCTGGAAGATCATCTGCAGGTCGCGGCGCAGAGGTCGCAGCTCCGCATCCGGCAGATGGGCGATATCGCGGCCCTCGAAATGGATGCTGCCGACGCTCGGCTCCAGAAGTCTGACAAGCGTGCGGCCGAGCGTCGATTTTCCGGACCCGGATTCACCGACGATGCCGGTCACCGAACCTCTCGGCAGATCGAAGTCTAGGCCTTTCAAAATCTCGGCCAGCGGCGCGCGGCCGATCAGCGGCTTGCGGGTCATGTCGGGCAGCGCCACCTTCAGCCCGCGCACGGAAAACAGCGGCTCAACCATGCGGCCGCCTCCACGCCTGGTCTGCCGCGCCGATCTCGGCGGCAAGCCCGGCCAGCACGGTCTCGTCCACCGGCTTCAGCGAGGCCAAGGGATGGGTGTAGCGTGGCGTGGCGGCTATCAATGCCCGCGTATAGGGATGCTCAGGCGCGGCGAAGAGAGCGGCTGTATCAGCCTCTTCCACCACCTTGCCGGCGTAGAGCACAGACACTTGCTGGCTGATCTTTGCAACGACGCCGAGATCGTGGGTGACGAACAGGATCGCGGTGCCATGCTCGCGCTGCAGCTCGGCGATCAGGCGCAGGATCTGCTTTTGCACGGTCACGTCGAGCGCGGTTGTTGGCTCGTCGGCAACGATCAGCCGTGGCTCGGCGGCGAAGGCGGCGGCGATCAGCACACGCTGGCGCATGCCGCCGGACAGCTCGTGCGGATAGCATTTCAGCACCCGGTCGGGATCGCGGATCTGCACCTCATCCAACAATTGCCGGATACGCTTGTCCGCCTTGTCACCGTTCCAGCCGAGAATGCGCACCAGCCGGTCAGTCATCTGCGGACCGATGCGGCGCGACGGGTTGAGCGCAGTCAACGGATCTTGCGGGATCAGCGCCGTGCGAGCGCCGATCAGCGTGCGCCTTGCCTTGGGCTGCAGCCTGCCGAGGTCTTCGCCTTCGAGCTGCATGGCGCCTTCGACGATGCGCACGCTTGACGGCAGCACACCGAGCACCGCCTTGCCGATCATCGTCTTGCCGGCGCCGCTCTCGCCGACAAGAGCACGCACCTCACCCGGCTGCACGGAGAGCGACACCGACCGCAGCACGCGCTGGCCGTTCGGCAGCACGGCGCTCAGATTGGCAATATCCAGGCAAGCGCTCATCGCAGCACCGGATCGAAGCGTGTCTTCAGCGCCTCACCGAACTGGCTGAACGACAGCACGGTGAGGATCAGCGTGACAAGCGGAAACACCAGCACCCACCAGGCCTGATGGATCGACAGCCGGCCCTCGGCGATGATGCCGCCCCAGGTCGGATCGTCGGTCGAGATCGACAGATTGACGAAGGACAGGATGGCCTCGACGATGACGGCGATGCCCATCTCCAGCGACAGCAGTGCCACGATCGACGGCACCACATTGGGCAGCACCTCGCGCAGCATGATGCCGATGCGGCCATAGCCGGCGATGCGGGCGTTCTCGACATAGTCCATGCGCGACTGGCCCATCGCTTCGGCGCGGATCACCCGGAAAAAGCGCGTCCAGTCGATTATGACGATGGCGAGGATGACGGAACTGAGGCCGGTGCCGAGCACCGCGACCAGCAGGATGGCGAACAGCACCGGCGGGAATGCCATCCAGACGTCGACGATGCGTGAAATGATGCGGTCGGCCCAGCCGCCGAAATAGCCGGCGACCAGTCCGAGCGTCGAGCCGACAAGGCAGGCGGCGATCGCCGCCGCGAAAGCGACGACGAAGGCGATACGGCCACCGAAGATCAGCCGGGAGAGGAGATCGCGGCCGAGGCTGTCGGTGCCCAGCCAATAGCCGGATTCCGCACCACTCATCCAGAATGGCGGCAGCCGTTCCAGCATCAGGTCTTGCGCCAGCGGGTCCTGCGGTGCGACCAGCGGCGCAAAGATCGCGGCCAGCAGCGCCAGCAGCAGCCAGCCGCCGGCCAGCCACAGCCTCGGGCCCAGTCCGCGCCGGGCGATGCGTGCCTCATCCATGGCGCAGCCTCGGATTGAGCAGCGCGTACATCATGTCGACGCCAAGATTGATCAGCACGAACAGCAGCGCGAACACCAGCACGATGCCTTGGATCAGCGGCAGGTCGCGGTTGATGACGGCATCGATCGCCATGTTGCCGAGCCCTTCGTAGGAAAACAGCCGCTCGACGATGACCGTGCCGCCGACAAGGAAGGTGAACTGGACGCCGACCAGGGTCAGCGTCGGCAGCGCTGCGTTCTTCATCGCCTCGCGCAGGATAACCTGCGTTTCCGAAAACCCCTTCACCCGCGCCAGCACGACATAGTCGAGGTCAAGCACTTCCTTCAGCGACTGTTTCAGTAACTGCGCGATGATTGCGGCCAGCGGCAATGCCAAGGCTACTGCCGGCATCAGCATGTGTTTCAGCAGATCCCAGGTCAGGTCGAAGCGCAGCCGAAGCAAGCTCTCGAAGAAATAGAACTGGGTGAGGAAGGGCAGATCGAGCTGCGGCGACACCCGGCCGGAAATGTCGAAGATCGGCACCAGCACGCCGAACAAAAGGATCAGCACGAGGCCCCACAGGAAATCGGGAATGGAAAGGACGGCGCCGCTGGCGATATCGATGCCGGCTTCGACCGCGGTGCCGCGTTCGCGCGCGCCGAGGACCGCCGTCGTGCCGCCGAGCCCAACCGCCATGACGAGCGCGATGATGGCGAGTTCCAGCGTTGCCGGCAAACGATTGAAGACAAGGCTGAGCACATCTTGCCGGAGCGAAATCGAGGTACCGAAATCGCCCCTGACAACACCGGACAGCCAGATGAAGAATTGCTGCACGATGGTCTTGTCGAGCCCGTAAAGTGCACGCAGCCGGTCGATGTCGGCATTCGTCGCACCGGGCGGCAGCATCATGGCGATCGGGTCACCGGGCGCAACGCGGATCACGACGAAGACGACGACGGCCACGCCGAACAGCGTAATCAGCATCGTCAGCAGACGGATCAGGAATCGTTGCAGGAGCATTCTGGTGTAGGCCCAGTGCGTTTCTAACGAAGAGCCCCCTCATCCGTCCGCTTCGCGGCCACCTTCTCCCCGAGGGGAGAAGAGGTCACGGACGGCTGAGCTGGTCTCTTCTCCCCAGGGGGAGAAGGTGGCCCGAAGGGGCCGGATGAGGGGGCCGCTCAGCGAAGAGTGGCGCCCACAAGCCGATATCAGGCCGGGGTCATCAGCGCCGGCAGCAGCGCGCCGGACACATGCTGCACCACGTTGACGCCCTTGGCATGCACGATAGGTTGCGCATACTGAATCAGCGGCAGCACATAGGCCTGCTCGGCGATATACTTGTCGACAGCCTTCCAGCCGGCGATGCGCTTGGCCTCGTCCTTCTCGCCCCAGAGCGGATTGATCATGTCGATCAGGTCCTGGCTGTCCCACACCGAGTGCGGGCTCGGCCCATACATGGCAAAACCCGTCGACGTCGTAGGGTCGCCGATGGCGTTGCCCCAATTGTAGAAGGCGGCCGGCGCCAGCTTGTCGGCGGCGCGCAGTTCATAGTGCTTGGCGATCTCGTAGACCTCGATCGTCGCCTCGATGCCGACCTTGCGCCACATGCCGACGATCGCCTGGATCATCTCATAATCCTTGGGCTTGAAGCCCTTGGTCGTTTGGATGGTGAACTTGACCGGTTTTTCCGGCGAATAGCCGGAAGCCGCGAGCAGCTCCTTGGCCTTTTCCGGATTGTGCTCGACCTTGATCGAGGCGTCGAAGGCCGTGTACTCCGGGGTCTCCAGCGTAGCGATCGGCTGGCCATAGCCGCGCAGCAGCCGTTTGACCAGAAGCTCCTTGTCCACAGCCATGACAGCGGCCTGGCGGACGTTCTTGTCCAGCATCGCTTCAATGTCATTGAAGAAGATCATGCCGATGTCGGAAACAGGCTTGCACGAGCCGGCAAGCCCGTCCTTGGCGATCAGCCGGTCATACTCTTCATAGGGGACCTCCAGCGTCACCTGCGAGGAACCAGATTCGATCTCGGCAACGCGGCTCGCCGCGTCGGTGACGAACTTGATCGTCACATTCTCGAAGGCCGGCTTGTCGCCCCAATAGTGCGGGTTGGCCTTCAGTCGGAGGAAAGCATTTCGCTCGAATTTTTCCACCATGTACGGGCCGGTGCCGATCGGCGCCTTCTCGAAACCTTCCGCGCCAACCTTCTCGTAGTAGGCCTTCGGCAGGATGTAGCCGGTCAGGAACGACATCCATTTGAAATAGACCGGATCGAACTGCACGACGTCGCCGGTGATCTTGTTGCCGTCGATCTTGAAATTGTTGACGTTCTTCCAGACGAACTGGATCGGATTGCCGGTCTTTTCGTCGCCCGCCCGCTGCAGCGACCAGACCACGTCCTCGGGCGTGAAGGGCGAGCCGTCATGCCAGGTCACGCCTTCGCGCACCGTCATCGTCACCTTGGTGCGATCCTCGTTCCAGCCCCATTCGGTGAGCAGGCCAGGCGCAAAGGACAGGTCCGGCTTTTGCGGAATGAACTGGTCGAACACTGACTGGTAGAGGCCCTGGATCGTCGGGTTGACGGCCGAGGGTCCGGTGGTCGGATCCCAGGACGGCAGGTTGACGTTATAGGCGATGGTCAGCTCGCCCGCTGCCGCCTTGGCGATCTCAGGCAGGCCGATCGCCGCCACCCCAAGTGCCGCGGCACTGTATCCCAGCAATTCTCGTCTGTTGATTGTCATGGTCGTTCCCCTTGTTGGTTTTGTTGTCTTTGCGCGGCACTATCAGTTTATCGATCCGGGCTTCGTGGGCAGCAGCGCCTTGCCTCTCGTCGCCTTCATGAAATCTTGCGAGCTACCTCCCGCCAAGCTGTTGCGCGAGCATGAAGCCGGAGGCCGCGCCGGTGCCGGCGCCGGGCCATGTCGCGGCGCCTATGAGATGCAGATTGCCGACCGGCGTGTTCCAGCCGGCATAACCGCGCGCCGGGCGGAACAGGAAATTCTGTGCCAGATGGTGGCTGCCGCAGACCTGGTCGCCACCGCCGAGATTGGGGTTCTCACGCTCGAGGTCGATTGGCGAGAACACTGCACGGCCGAGGATTTTCGGGCGCAGTCCGGGTGCGTATATCTCGATGATGTCGAGCACGCGCTCGGCGTAGGCATCCTTGACCTGATCCCAATGCGCGGGCGCGATCCTGCCTGCCGCATCGCCCAGGATTTCGGCAGGCAGCATGCGCACCTGCACCCACAGCACATGCTTGCCCTGAGGCGCGCGCGACGGATCGATCGCGGTCGGCTGGCCGACGACCAGCACCGGTTCGTCCGGCAGCATGCCCGCCATCGCCTGCTGATAGGTGCGCGACATCGCGTCGAGCGACGGCGACAGATGCACATAAGCGAACTGCCGAAGCTCCGCGCCGGCGCGCCAATCGGGCAGGTCGTCGAGCGCCAGATGGATCATCATCGTGCCCGGCGCGTGCCGGAATTTCTGCATCGCCGTGTCGAAGCCGGCGTCGCCGGAACCGTTGGGCAGCAACTTGCCGGTCAGCGCCCTGGGCGCGACGCCGGCAATCACTGCCTTGGTGGCCGTATGTGTCTCACCTGAAGCGAGTCGCACGCCCGATGCCTTGCCGCCGGCAACGGTGATCTCGGCAACTTCCGCCCCGGTGACGATCGTGCCGCCCGCCGAGGTGACCATACCTGCCAGCGCCCGGATGATCGTGTCGGCGCCGCCCTTGCCTAGCACCATGCCAAAGCTCTGGTTGGCGATCGATTCCAGATAGGGGAACACGGCGCCGCCGGCGATGTCGGGTGCGAAATCGAGATGCATGCCCCAGGTGGCAAGCGTTGCCCGCACATAAGGCGACTCGAAGGTCTCCTCCAGCCAGGCGCGAGGTGACGACAGCAAAAGCCGGCCGGTATCGAGCGCGCCTGACATGCCCTTCTTGCGCCACAGGTTCCAGGCGGTGCCGGCAAGCGCGCGGGCACTCATCGGCGATCCCAGCAGCCGGAACAGATGCTCGGCCTCAGCAGGAAAGGCGGCAACGAGCTTGCGCCACGTCGCGGCATCGGCGGCGGAGAACGCGGCCAGCCGCGTGGCAGTCCTTTCCAAGTCATTGCTGACGCCGAACCAGCGTCCGTCCGGAAAGGCGCTGGCGAAACAGTCGGCGACCGGCGCGAACTCAAGACCCTGCGCTTTCAATTCATTTGCATATTTCCGGTGGAAGGCGGAGCCGGCAAACAGGCTCAGATTCATTGCACCGAAATCGTGCCGGAACCCTGGGAGGGTGTATTCGTGGGTCTGGACGGCACCGCCGATTGCTGCGCTGCGCTCGAAAATCCCGGTTTTCCAGCCTTTCAGCGCCAGATGCGCGGCGCATGCCAGACTGTTGTGGCCCGCCCCGACAAAGATGGCGTCGAACTCGCTCACGCCCCGTTCCCATTTCCTTTATGCTTAAAGATAATTGCAGATGCATATGTTTTCGTCTAGTAGGATATTAAGGGCCGAGACGAGCCTTGATCTTCACCAGAAAGAGGGAACTTCAGACCATGGACACGCAAAAACTCCTCGGCGAAGTCGCCGGCCAGCTGCTTTCAGGCGCCATCAGGGTGGTCGACCTCTCTGCGCAACTCGGACCCGACACGCCTCTTATCAAGCTGCCGCCGGAGCTTGCCGTCGACACGCCAAAGGTCGAGATCCATAACATCTCCCGTTATGACAAGAACGGCCCGTGGTGGGCATGGAACTGGCTGAAGCTTGGGGAGCATTCGGGCACGCATTTCGATGCGCCGCAGCATTGGATCAGCGGCAAGGACTATCCGGACGGCGCCACCGACACCATTCCGGCGCAGAATTTCATTGGTCCGGTCAATGTCATCGACTGCTCGAAGGAAGCCGCCGCTGACCACGACTTCCTGCTCACCGTCGACCACATCAAGGCGTGGGAAGCCAAGCATGGCGCCATCAACGCCGGGGAGTGGGTGGTGATGCGCACCGACTGGTATAAGCGCAATGGCTCGGAAGCCGAATTCCTCAACGCCAACGAAACCGGCCCACATACGCCAGGTCCGACAGCCGAAGCCATCCAGTTCCTGATCAGCAAGGATATCAAGGGCTGGGGCTCAGAGACGATCGGCACCGATGCCGGCAAGGCAGGCGGGATGGAGCCGCCATTTCCAGCCCACACGCTGATGCACAAGGCGAACCGTTATGGCCTCGCCAGCCTCTGCAACCTCGACCAGTTGCCTCCAAAGGGCGCCATCCTGATCGCCGCACCGCTCAAGATCGAGCATGGCACCGGCAGCCCTATCCGCGCGCTGGCGCTTGTATCCAACGGCTAGGTGAAAGCACGCCAAGGTGAGCCAGCCGGATCACATCATCGTTGGCAGCGGCATCAACGCGCTGGTCTGCGCGGCGATGCTCGGCGGCAAAGGGGCGCGTGTGCTCGTCCTCGAGCGCAATGACCGCATCGGCGGCTGCGTGCGTACCGAGGAGATCACCGCTCCCGGCTTTATCCATGACGTGATGGCAACCACCTTCGTGCTGTTCATCACCTCGCCGGCTTTTGCGGCGTTGGGCGGCGATCTCGCCAGGCACGGGCTGGAATTCTGCCACACCGGCACGCCAACTGGCGTGCTGCGGCCGGACGGCAGTCATGCAGTGCTCACCACCAACCGCGCCGCCAATGTCGCGGCAATCAATGCGATTGCCGCCGACGATGGCGACCGGCATGCGGACGATGTCAGCGGCATCGAGCGCAATGCCGGCCTGTTGTTCGGCCTGCTCGGCGGCAGCCTGTGGTCCTATCCGACGGCGAAACTGCTGGCCGGCGATGCCTGGCGGCGCAGCCCACGCGGCCTTGCCGCCTTTCTCGGCGAAGCACTGGTGCCGGCGCGCAGCTGGCTGGAAAGCACCTATCGGTCCGAGACAATCCGCGCGCTGTGGGCGCCCTGGGTGCTGCACGCCGGGCTCGGACCGGAAGACGCCTTCTCAGGGCAGATCGCCAAGGTCATTGCCTTCGCGCTGGAAGCGGCCGGGGCGCCGATCGTCAAGGGTGGAGCGAAGACCCTGCTCACCGCCTTCGAAGCTCTGATAAGGGAACGTGGTGGCGACATCCGTACCGTCGCCGATGTCGCCTCGATCGTCCAGAGCGGTGGCCGCGCGACCGGCGTACGGCTCGCCTCGGGCGAAACGATTACAGCAAACAAGAGCGTCATCTGTTCGGTCACGCCGACGCAGCTTTACCACCGGTTGCTCGGCAGCGAGGCTCCCAAGGCCGATGTCGAAGCGACACAGAAATATCGCTACGGCAAAGGCAATTTCCAGATTCACTATGCGCTGAACAAGCCGCCGGCATGGCGCGGTGCTGGCCTGGACCAGGTGGCATTGTTGCACCTGACGCCGGGGCTCGATGGCGTCTCGAAAGCCTGCAACGAGGCGGCGCGCGGCATGCTGCCCGAAGTGCCGACCATCTGCGTCGGCCAGCCGCATGCGCTCGATCCGTCGCGCTGCCCGGAGGGCAAGGCGATCCTGTGGCTGCAACTGCCCGAGGCGCCCAGGCACATCAAGGGCGACGCCGCAGGCACGCTGCATGCACCGGCTGACGGACAATGGACCGAGGCGCTGCGTGAAGCCTACGCCGACCGCGTCGAAACCATTCTCGCCAGCCACATCGATGGCTTCAAGGGCAGCGTGATTGCGCGCCGCGCCTATTCACCGGCCGATCTCGAAGCGATGAACATCAATCTGGTCGGCGGCGACCCGTATGGCGGGTCGTCCACCATCGACCAGTCGTTCCTGTGGCGGCCGTTCAAGACCAGCCGCAACCATCAGACCGGCATCAAAAACCTCTATCACATCGGCGCCTCCACCCATCCGGGTGCAGGGCTCGGCGGCGGCTCCGGCTTTCTTCTGGCGGGCAGGCTGTGATGGAGCAGAAGGTCGCAGAAAAACGCCAGCGCATTTCGACGCTTGGCCAGATCGGCCTGCAGCAATTCGCGCCCTATCTGATGAACCGCATCATGGGGCGCTACAACGCCACCTTGCGCGACGATTTCCGCAAGCAGGGCCTGACCATTCCGCAGGTCCGCACGCTCGCCGTGCTGTCGGTCACCGACGGTGTCACCGTCAACGACCTCTCGGTCTACACCGTCATCGAGCAGTCGACCTTGAGCCGCACGCTCGACACGCTGGAAGGGCAAGGCTTCGTGCGGCGCGAGCAAGGCGTCACAGACAGCCGCATCCGCCATGTCTTCCTGACCGATGACGGCCGCGCCGAGTTCGCGCGCGCCTGGCCGGCAATGCATGACGCGTTCGAGGCGATGTTCGACGATGTCGACGACGCCGAATACGCGGCGCTGATCGCCACATTGCAGAAGATGCTGAAGAACATTCGCAAGCACGACATCTAGACGTTAGGCGCCGGCCGCACCGCCGGCAACGGAAGGTTGGAAAAATGGCCGAACGCTCTTTTGCCAAGGAAGTCGAAAAACTCAGGCTCGGCGCCGGCGAGGAATTTGCGGGCGAAGGCATTCTCGCCATCACCAAGGCGCTGCTGCAATGCGGCGTCGGCTATGTCGGCGGATACCAGGGCGCGCCGATCAGCCATCTGATGGACGTGCTGGCCGACGCGCAGGACATTCTGGGCGAACTCGGCGTGCATTTCGAGGCGAGCGCCTCGGAAGCCACCGCCACCGCCATGCTGGCGGCCTCGGTGCATTACCCCATCCGTGGCGCGGCGACCTTCAAGTCGACTGTCGGCACCAATGTCGCTTCCGACGCGCTCGCCAATCTCGCCTCCGGCGGCGTCACCGGCGGCGCGCTGATCATCGTCGGCGAGGATTATGGCGAGGGCTCCTCGATCATGCAGGAGCGTAGCCATGCCTTCGCCATGAAAAGCCAGGTCTGGCTGCTCGACCCGCGCCCGAACCTGCCTTCGATCGTCAAGGCGGTGGAGGATGGTTTCGAGCTGTCCGAAGCGTCCAATACTCCGGTGATGCTGCAGGTGCGCATCCGCTGCTGCCACGTCCACGGCCACTTCATAGCCAAGGACAACAAGCGCCCGCCGATGACGGTGGCCGATGCGCTCGACGCGCCGCGCCGCGACACCGGCCGCATCGTGCTGCCACCCGCCTCCTTCCTGCACGAGAAGGAGAAGGTGCAAAAACGCTGGCCGGCGGCGGTCGATTTCATCGCCAGGAACAAGATCAACGAGTTCTTCGGTTCGGACCATGGCTCGGTCGGCATCGTCATGCAGGGCGGCATGTACAATTCGGTCATCCGCGCCTTACAGCGGCTCGGCCTTGCCGACACCTATGGCGAGACGGATGTGCCGCTCTACGTTCTCAACGCCGTCTATCCCCTGATAGACGATGAGTTCCTGTCTTTCTGCGAAGGCAAGCAGGCGGTGCTCGTGGTCGAGGAGGGCCAGCCCAACTACATCGAGCAAGCCTTTGCCGCCATGCTGCACAAGGCCGGGCGCGGCACCAGGCTGGTTGGCAAGGAATATCTGCCGATGGCCGGAGAATATACCGGCCAGGTCATGCTGGACGGCATCGGCGCCTTCCTGCGCGCCGAGGCCGCGCATCTCTTGCCGAGCGAGGTGCGAGCACCGAACAAGGTCGGCGACGGCGTCAACACCGCCGACCTGATCAACATCGTGCCGGGACGTCCGCCGGGTTTCTGCATCGGTTGCCCGGAGCGGCCGATCTTTGCCGCGACCAAGCTGGTCGAGCAGGAACTCGGCAAGCACCACATCGCCTCCGACATCGGCTGCCATCTGTTCTCAATCATGCCGCCCTTCGAGCTTGGCGCCACCACCATGGGCTATGGGCTGGGGCCGGCCTCGGCTTCGGCCTTCAATTCGCCCGACGCCAAACGGAGGTCGATCTCCTTCGTCGGCGATGGCGGCTTCTGGCACAACGGCCTGACCTCCTCGATCGGCAACGCGGTGTTCAACAAGAATGACGGCGTCATCGTCATCGTCGACAATTTTTACTCCGCCGCCACCGGTGGGCAGGACATCCTGTCGTCGCGCGCGGGCAACAAGACCAAGTCGACCAAGCATCCGATCACCGAAGCGGTGAAGGGCATGGGCGTCAAATGGCTGCGCCACATCGACCGCACCTACGATGTCGGCAAGATGCAGGACACGCTGCGCGAGGCGCTGACGACGGAGGAAAAGGGACCAAAGGTCATCGTCGCCTCTTCCGAATGCATGCTCAACCGCCAGCGTCGCGAAAAGCCGCTGGTCGACAAGGCGATCAAGGGAGGGACCCGTGTCGTCAAGCCGAAATTCGGCGTCGACGAGGACATCTGCACCGGCGACCACGCCTGCATGCGGCTGTCCGGCTGCCCGTCGCTGTCGGTGAAATCGCTCGACGATCCCTTGCGTGACGATCCGGTGGCATCGATCGACCAGCGCTGCGTCGGCTGCGGCAATTGCGGCGAGGTGGCGGACGCTGCCGTTCTGTGCCCTTCTTTCTACCGCGCCGATGTCGTGCACAATCCGAGCCGCTGGGACCGCTTCCTCGAATCTGCACGTCGCGCCACCATCGGCCTGATGCAGCGCCGCCGCGAGAGCCGCAGGTTGACGTTCGCCGATGCTTGACCAGGCTTCGCCCTTGCGTCCGAAATCCGGTGCCGCCGATACCGAGCCGGTGATCAAGCTCGCTTTGCTCGCGGTCGGCGGCCAGGGCGGAGGCGTGCTCGCCGACTGGATCACCGATGTCGCCGAGCGCAATTCCTATGTCGCGCAATCGACCTCGGTCGCCGGCGTCGCCCAGCGCACCGGCGCTACGATCTATTACGTCGAGATGGCCCGCGACACCGGCCGGCTGCCGGTCTTTGCCTTGTCGCCTTCGCAAGGCGATGTCGACATATTGATCGCCGCCGAGCTGATGGAAGCCGGCCGCGCCATCATCAGGGGCTTCGTCACGCCCGATCGCACCACGCTGATCACCTCCTCGCACCGTATCGCCGCGGTGTCGGAAAAGATCGAGCCGGGTGACGGCCGGGCCTCGTCTTCCAAGGTACGCGCGACGGCGGAAGCTGCATCGAAACGCTTCATCGCCTTCGACATGGAAAAGATCGCCGCGGACAATGGCTCAATGATCTCGGCCAGTCTGCTTGGCGCGCTGGCCGGCTCCGACGCATTGCCGTTCACGCGTGAAAGCTATGAGCAAGCGATCGGCGCCGGCGGCCGAGGCGCGAAAGCCAGCCTCGCTGCCTTCGCCGTCGCCTACGACCGCGCGCGCGGTACGACGGTCCCCGCGCCAGAGCCGGCAGAACCGGCCACGGTCGAACCCGCTCCGGGTGCAGGGCGCGTGAGCGGTCCGCAGAACCTGCTGCAGGGTTGGCAGGCGCTGGCCGCCCGCATCGACCTGATGCCCGCGGCGGTGCGCGCCATGGCGCTTCGAGGCCTGAGAAAGGTCGTCGACTACCAGGACATCGCCTATGGCCGCGACTATCTCGACCGGTTGGACAAGGCCGTTGCGCTTGATGATCCCGGCCATGCCCATGCATTGTCCATCGCTGCCGCCAAGCACCTGGCCAACGCGCTGTGCTACGACGACATGATCCGCGTCGCCGATCTCAAGACACGTTCGACGCGTGACCGGCGGGTGCGCAAGGAGGTGGGCGTCAAGAACGGCTCCATCCTGCAGGTGACCGAGTATTTCCATCCGCGCATCGAGGAGTTCTGCGGCACTTTGCCGGCGGGATTGGGCAGCTACATCGAGAACCGATCGAAACTTGCAGGCTTTCTCGACCGGCGCATCAATCACGGCCGGCGCATCCGCACCGACAGCTTTGCCGGCTTTGCGGTCCTCTGGTTCATCGGCGGCCTGCGCCGCTGGCGGCGGCGCCTGTTGCGCCACAAGGTCGAGACGGCGCATCTGGAGCGCTGGTATGGGCTGGCGCTCAGCCACGCGCCTCAGGACTACGCGCTCGCCGTCGAAATCTTGAACTGCCGCCGGCTGATCAAGGGCTACAGCGACACCCACCTCCGCGCCCAGTCCAAATTCGATCGCGTGCTGTCGGCGCTCGATCTGGTCAAGGGCCGCGATGACGCTGCCGACTGGATCAGGCGGTTGCGCGAAGCTGCGCTGAAAGACGAGAAAGGCGACATGCTCGATGGCGCGCTGAAGACGGTGGCATCGTTGTCTGATCATGGTGTGGGAAGAGGTCGAGCTTAGGCTGGTACCTCTACGCTACTGCCGCCGTTTCCCTACTCCCACGGGATTCGCGGATTGAACACGCCGCTTCAGGCGATCGCAGCTCGGCTTCCACCCGGATTGCGGGAAGCGTTGCCGGCGGACCTGCCGGGCGTCAGTCGCGCGATATGGACAGCCCCGAGAGAAGCGGAGCGTACGCGGCGAGCCTGCGGGATACGAACTCGGTGAAGAGCCGCACCCGCTTCGTCTTGCGTGTCTCGCCTAGCGTGAGAAGCCAGAGTGTCCCATGCATGGGCACGTCGATCCCCGGCACCCTTACCAGCAGGGGGTCGGCATCTCCGACGAAGCACGGCAGTTTCGTTATCCCAATCCCTTGGTGCGCCGCGATGATCTGCGTCTCGGCGTCAGGTGTCCTGAACGGTACTCCCGTTACGTGAACTTCTCCCTCGCGCGCCCAGTCCGGAATTCCATGATTGTCTATGCCTATCCACCGGATGGGATCAGGCGTGCCCGCACGCCACGCGGCTAGCCGATCGCGAGACATGTAGACGCCGCTGAACAGCTCCGGTCCCTTCAGGCCGTGAAGATTGAGCGGCAGGGTCTTGCGGTCGGCGACAATGCGGATCGCGACGTCGGCCTCTCGGTTGGTCAGATTGGCCAGCTCGCCGGACGACAGGATTTCCATCTCGATGTCGCGATGTAGACGCGCGAAGTCGGCGAGATCCGGCATGAGCAGGTGTGTGGCGAGGAACGGTGGAAGCGTCACCCGCAAAAGCCCGCGCGCGCTCTGGTCACGACCGAAGACTCGCGTCTCCAACTGGTGCGACGACGCTTCCATCTGGGTCGCGAGATCGAGGACCTCTTCGCCCGCAGCCGTCAGGCGGTAGCCGGAAGGCAGCTTTCCGAACATCTGCGCCCCGAGGCGTTCCTCGAGCTGAGCGATGCGTCGCAGCACGGTCGAGTGGTTCACACCGAGGTGCGCGGCGGCAGCACGCACCGAGCCGCCGCGCGCGGCGGCAAGAAAGTAGCGGACGTCATCCCAGTCGATCATGGTGCATTCCTGCGCAGCGAAGTGCGGCTTGCAAAGCCCATACTAACACGATCAGCCGTAGTTCGTGCGGTCGCCGCGGCGTTCAATCATCTAGCTGGATCGTTTTCGCACCAGCGATGTGCGCGATTGCGCACTCACCGCCCGACTTCGGCGAACCCATCTTGAGGCTCTCGCGGGACTTTCCCGTGCAGCCAAAGATACGAGACGGCGAAACGAAGGATGCATGACATGAACAGACTGAATGGAAAGACCGCTGTGATAACCGGCGGCGCTACGGGCATCGGCCGCGCCGCAGCCAAGCGCTTTATCGAGGAGGGCGCCTTCGTCTTCATCTTCGGCCGCCGGCAGGAAGCGCTCGACGCTGCCGTGGCTGACCTTGGGCCTAGTGCCCGCGCGGTTAAGGGCTCGGTCTCGGATGAGGCCGACCTCGACCGACTCTACGCTGCGGTGAAGGCCGAGCGCGGAAGCCTCGATATCGTCTTCGCCAATGCCGGGGCGGGAAGTCCGCTTCCGCTCGGGCAGATCACCGCCAGGCACATTGACGAAACCTTCGACACCAATGTGAAGGGTACGATCTTCACGGTCCAGAAGGCGCTGCCGCTGATGAGCCAGGGCGGTTCGATCATCCTGACCGGCTCGAGCGCCGGCACCACGGGCGCTCCGGGGTTCACTGCCTATAGCGCGAGCAAGGCGGCAGTGCGCAACCTGGCGCGGACCTGGGCGGAGGACCTGAAGGGCACCGGCATCCGGGTAAACGTGTTGTCGCCCGGGGCGACGGCGACCGAACTCGCGAAGGAGGCGTTGGGCGAGGAAGGCCAGAAGGCCTACGGCGCGATGACTCCGCTCCAGCGCATAGCCAATCCGGCGGAGATCGGGGCCGTGGCCGCCTTTCTCGCGTCGCCGGACAGCAGCTTCATGACCGCCAGCGAAGTCGCCGTCGACGGCGGCCTGGCTCAACTCTGACCCCCAGCGCGGTCCGTACCTGGGCCGCGCGCAACGAAAGACAAAGAATTATGAAAAAACTCGAAGGCAAGATCGCAGTCATCACGGGCGGAAGCAGCGGGATCGGATTGGCCACAGCCAAGCGCTTCGTAGAAGAAGGAGCACACGTCGTGATTACCGGGCGAAGAGAGAAGGAGTTGAAGGAGGCCGCAGCCTTCATCATGAAAAACGTTACGACGGTCGTGGGTGACGTGTCGCTCCTGGAGGATCTGGATCGCCTCTATGCCGTCGTGAAGGAGAAATATGGTCATATCGACATTCTCTTCGCCAACGCCGGCGCGGGGACGATCGCACCGCTCGCCGTCGCTACCGAGGCACATTTTGATCAGACCTTCGATGTGAACGTGAAGGGTCTGTTCTTTACGGTGCAGAAGGCCCTTCCCCTGTTCAAAGACGGCGGTTCGATCATCCTGAATTCTTCAGTGTCGAACGTGTTGGGGCTTCCAGGGTTTAGTACCTACGCCGCGAGCAAGGCGGCTGTACGCAACTTCGCGCGCGCTTGGACTCTGGAATTCAAAGACCGCAAAATCCGCGTCAATGCAATGAGTCCGGGACCAATCGAGACGCCGGTCTTGGAGACAACGACTGGCCTTACCCCTGAGCAAGCCGAGCAAGCGGCCGCCCAGTTTGCGTCACAGATCCCAATGGGTCGCAGGGGCAAACCAGAGGAAATCGCGGCTGCCGTAACGTTCCTCGCCTCCGATGAAAGTTCTTTCGTCACCGGCGTGGATCTCGCCGTCGACGGAGGCATGGCGCAAGTCTGACCCCGGCATTAGCACCAGATCGGAGAAGTACTATGAACTATGCAATCGTAGGATTCGGCAATATCGGACAGGCCCTTGCCAAGGCGTTTGCCCGAAACGGCATCGAAGTTTCCGTTGCAACCACACGCGACCCGGAAAGCTTTGCCGCCGATGCGGCCGCGATCGGACCCACGATCATCCCCAAAAAACCGGCGGAAGCCATCAAGGCGGACATCATCTTTTTGGCTGTCCGCTTCGAGGCGCACCCGAATGTCGCGAACGCGCTCCCTACCTGGCAGGGGAAGACGATCATCGATGTGACCAATGCCTATGGCGTGCCCCCGGAGGAACTGGGAGGACAACCTTCTTCCAAGTTCATCGCGCAGGCCTTCTCTGGCGCAAAACTGGTCAAGGGCTTCAACCATTTGGTCGGCCCGGTGCTTGATCAGGATCCGGCCGTACATGGTGGCCGGAGGGTCGTGTTCCTGGCAAGCGACGATGACGGTGCCGCAACACAGATTGGGGAGCTTGCGGAAAATCTCGGTTTCGCGCCGATCAAGCTTGGCGGGGTGTCGGAAGGTGGCCTGCTGGTCCAGGCGCGCGGAAACAGCTGGGGTCATCTGATCTTTGAGGACCTGGTCAAGTTCGACTGACGAGCACGACGTCCCCACCCGAAAAGAGACGACGCACGCGATCGGAACTCGGATCGGATCAAGCCCGATCCGATCCGAGCAAATGGAGAAATCACTATGAGCACCGAGAAGAATATCCACTAGGAGACTTCGATGTACGACCAATCCAAGGTATCCGAATTGATCCGGTTCGCACGAATCGAGGCGGGCTCCACCGTGATCGACGTCTACCCTGGCGACGGAGACTGGACGCGCCTCTTCTCCGACATCGTCGGATCAGAGGGGCGGGTCTACAGCTTCGTGCCGGCGGAGGTCGCCCACTTCAAGAACGATCCGGTCGGCCTCATGCGGACGCTCGCGAAGGAGCCGGGCCGAGAGAACGTCGAAGCCGCCTCGGCGGACCTCGTCGCGATGCCGGAGGTCACGCAGGCAGCCGATGTCCTATGGCTGCACCTGTTTTACCACGATCTTCACACCGCCCTGGTCCAGAAGAAGGGTGCGACGGCCGCCGACTTCAATCGAGCTGTCTACAAGCGGCTGAAACCCGGTGGGTCCTACGTCATCGTTGACCACGCCGCTGCCGCGGGGTCGGGCACGAGCGACACCCGGTCGCTGCATCGGATCGACCCTGCATTCGTCCGCGAGGAGGTGGAGGCGGCCGGCTTCGTACTGGACGCGGAAAGCACCGTGCTCGCGAACAAGGATGACCCGCACTCGATCAAGGTGTTCGATCCCGCGATCAAGGGCGAGACCGATCGCTTCGCGTTCCGGTTCGTGAAGCCCTGACAGGTCCTGGGCGCCGACTTCATGTCGACCGCCCCATTGAGTCCATCAACTCGGGTTCGGACCCGTCAAGCTGGGAAAGGTCAACGAGGATGGCGGGCTGGTGCACGCACGCGATGCGGCAGCGCTTGAAGGCGTCCGAGGTGATGATGGCACAAGGTTCTGGAGCACACCTGCCGCAGGTTCCTGATTTGAACTTGATGAATGACGGAAGTCGCCGCGCCGTTGAGGGAGCCGGCGCATCCCCTCAGGGATGCGCCGGGACAAACCGTTCAAGAATGGTGGATTTCCGTTCCCAACACCTTCAGGCATTCACGGATGAACGCCGCAAGCGCGGTCCAGCCTTTGGCTGAAACCATGGTCCCATCGACATAGGCGTCGGTGGGAGACAGATCGATATAAGTGCCGCCGGCAAGCGTCACCTCCGGCTCGCAAGCGGCGAGCGCCGCCACCTTCTTGCCGCGCACGACGCCGTCGACCGCGATCAGAATCTGGACGCCATGGCAGATCGTGAAGATCGGCTTTTTCGCCTCGTGGAAATGGCGCACCATTGCCTGTATCCGCTTGTCGGTGCGGATGTATTCGGGGCCACGACCGCCGGCGCAATAGACAGCGTCGTACTGGCTCAGCTGCTTCTCGGCGTCGGCAAAGGTCTTGTTGATCAGCGCATTGTGGCCGGGCTTTTCGGTGTACGTCTGATCGCCCTCGAAATCGTGCAGCGACGTCTTGATCATGTCTCCGGCGCTTTTGTCGGGGCACACGACATGAACGGTGTGTCCCACCGCTTCCATCGCCTGCTGATAGACGAAGATTTCATACTCCTCGGTGAAATCACCGGTCAGCATCAGGATTTTTTTGGCTGGCATGTCTTTTCCTCTCGGCTTGTTTCAGGGGCGAGGTGCACTGCGCGCCTCCTTCCCGGTATCGAAATCGGCTCAGAACGGGGAGTAGAATTCGTAGGCGGCAGGCTGGGCGAACAGCGGCGCGCCGCGCTTGAGGGTGCCTCGGGCAAGCAACATCGCCAGGCTACTCGAACGCAGGCAGGAGCCTGTCCCGCGAATTTTCGATGTGCGCACGCATGGCTTTTTCGGCGGCGTCCGGATCGCCCGCGGCAAAGGCAGCGAGAATAGCCTCGTGCTCGTCGAGCGCCTCTTCGGTCACCCTGGAGTGATACATCAGCCGGAAGATATGGAAGTGGGTATGCTGGTGATTCAGTGTCTCGCGAATGAGTTCGTTTTGGGCGAACTCGACGATCTTGTCGTGGAAGATGGCATCCTGACGGGCGAAGTTCGAATAGCGCAGGCGTTCGTCTTTCCCCACCCGCCGAGCCATGACGCCGGCCGCCTCCTGCAGCGCGGCAAGGCGCTCGCCGTCCATTGTTGCGGTGGCTTTGGCCGCGGCGGCAGGTTCAAGCAATAGACGCAGCTCGTAAAGCTCGTCGAAGCGCCGGCGGGTGATTTGTGGGGCGGCGCGATAGCCGATCAGGTGGGTTTTCAGAACCAGCCCTTCCCCCTCCAGCCTGCCAAGCGCTTCACGAATGGGGGTATGCGAGACGTTGAATTCCTTGACGAGATTGTCGACGGTGATGCGCGATCCCGGAGCAATCCTCAAAGACATGAGCTGCGCGAATATTGCTTCGTAAACGTCGCCAGCCAGGCTGTTGGCGCGCTGAATACGACGGGTCGCACGGGCTTCATTGTCAACCGTCAGGTCCGTGTTCTGCATCGTTTGCCTCTTGACAGAACCACCCACTAACACGATGCTCCGCGAAACTCAATCCTATATCCTATACGATTTTATTAGAGGGCATCGCATGATCATGACCTGCAGCGCCGAGGTCGGCCTCTGGCACGAAGCCAAGCCTGTCGGCTTCCAACCGGTCTTCGCAGGATCTTGTGCATGAGCTTGTTTGCAGCGGCGCGCCTGCCGAGCGAGATTCTGTTCGGCAAAGGCCAGCGCCATGTCCTGCCTGCCATCGCCGCCAAATATGGGCGCCGCGCGTTCGTCTGTACCGATGAGCGCTTCGCGGCGACGTCGCAGTTCGCCGAGATTCTCGCTGGCTTGCACAACGCGGCGATCGAGACGTTGGTCTTCGACCGAACGCTGCCGGATGTGCCGCGCGACAGCGTCGCCGCCTGCATTGCGCAAGCGAAAGATTTCAAGCCGGACATGGTGATCGGCATCGGGGGCGGCAGTTGCCTCGACATGGCCAAATGCGCTGCACTTCTGCTCAGCCACGGCGGCAAGCTCGAGGACTACTATGGCGAGTTCAAGGTACCCGGCCCTACCCTTCCGGTGATCGCAGTGCCGACGACGGCTGGAACAGGCTCCGAGGTGACCCCCGTTGCCGTGATCTCCGACCCGGATCGGACGCTGAAAGTGGGTATCGCCAGTCCGCATCTCATCGCAGCAGTGGCGCTTTGCGATCCGGATCTGACGGTGACCTGTCCACCTTCCTTGACGGCGATCGCCGGCGCCGACGCGCTGACGCACGCAATCGAGGCCTTCACAGCGGCCAAACGCGGCGCCGACCCTCATTTGCCGCAACAGCACGTGTTCATCGGCAAGAGCGCTCTGACCGATCATTTCGCGCTTTTGGCCATCAGGCTGCTCGGCCGCAGTCTGGAAAAGGCATATCGCGACGGATCGGACGAGGATGCGCGCGCCGACGTGATGATGGGAGCGCTGGCCGCCGGTTGCGCTTTCGGCACGGCGGGAACGGCCGCCGCCCATGCGGTGCAGTATCCCGTCGGTGCGCTTACCCACACCCCGCATGGTCTGGGGGTCGCCACCATGCTGCCCTATGTGATGGCCTACAACCTGGCCGCAGCAGCCGCGGAGATTGCGGAAGTCGGCACTGCTCTTGGCCTTTCCCTTCAGGGCGGCGGCGCCGATGCCTTGGCGCACGCCACCATCCGGGAGGTGAGCCGGCTGTTTGGCGCCATCGGCATCACGCCGACATTGGCCGAACTGGGTCTTCCCGAAGACAAGATCGACTGGACGGCCGAGCAGGCGCTCGGCATCGACCGATTGATCAAGAACAATCCGCGTCCGTTCGACCGCGCCGCGATGCGACGGCTGGTCAGGGCTGCCTATGACGGCGACATGTCCGCCACCATGATGTGATCGACCAGGAGTTCATCCAATGAACATTGCCGCAGGCATATCCGACGAGGATCAAGATATGTTCGACTACGCCACGGTCTCGCACGGTCTCTACATTGGCGGACGCTGGCGCCCCTCATCGGAGGGCCGCGTGATCGAAGTGGTCGATCCCTCGACCGAAGCCGTAATCGCTGCGGTTCCCGATGCAACGCTCACTGATGCCGCCGCCGCCGTCGACGCTGCCGCGAAGGCGGCGGCCGGCTGGCGCGAGACCCCGCCACGCAGGCGATCGGAAATCCTGCGGCGCTGCTTCGAACTGATGACCGAACGGATGGAGACGTTGGCTGCGCTGATCTCGCTGGAGAACGGCAAGGCGCTGCGCGATGCGCGCGGTGAAGTCGCCTACGCCGCTGAGTTTTTCCGCTGGAACGCCGAGGAGGCGGTCCGCATCAGCGGCGAGTTCGGCCTTGCACCCTCGGGCGCGAACCGGATCATTGTCGACTACCAGCCCATCGGCATTTGCGTGCTCATCACGCCATGGAATTTCCCAGCCGCCATGGCGACACGTAAAATCGCTCCGGCGCTGGCGGCCGGCTGTACGGTGATCCTGAAGCCCGCCAGCGAGACGCCGCTGACGGCCTATGCGCTTGCGGCGCTCTACGAGGAGGCCGGCGTGCCGCCCGGCGTCGTCAACGTCCTGACGACCTCGACCCCCGGACCGGTGACGGCGGCCATGCTGGCCGATCCGCGCGTGCGAAAGCTGTCCTTCACCGGCTCGACCGGCGTCGGGCGCGTGCTGCTGGCCGAAGCCGCGAAACACGTCATCTCCTGTTCCATGGAGCTTGGCGGCAACGCACCCTTCATCGTCTTCGACGACGCCGACCTGGAAGCCGCCCTCGACGGTGCGATGGTTGCCAAGATGCGCAACGCCGGCGAAGCCTGCACGGCCGCCAACCGGCTTTACGTCCAGGCCGGCATCCATGATGCTTTCGCGGAAGGCTTGAGCAAACGCATGGCGGCACTCAACGTGGGCCCGGGCACAGACTCAGACACAGAATGCGGGCCGATGATCACCAGGAAGGCTGTGCACAAGATCGACCGGCTTGTGCAGGACGCCGTTGCCCGCGGCGCCAAAATCCTGTGTGGTGGCGGCGTATCTGAAGGCAGAGGCTTTTTCTATCCGCCAACGGTGCTCAAGGACGTGCCGGCCGACGTTGCCATGGCTCACGAGGAGATCTTCGGTCCCGTGGCGCCGATCAGTCGCTTCGAAAGCGAGGCGGATGTCATCTCCAAAGCCAATGACACCGAATACGGTCTCGCTGCCTACATCTATACGCGCGACCTGGGCCGGGGGATGCGCGTGGCATCGAAGATCGAGTCCGGCATGATCGCGCTCAACCGCGGCCTGATGTCGGATCCGGCGGCGCCTTTCGGAGGTGTCAAGCAGAGCGGGCTAGGCCGCGAAGGCGGTCAGAAGCACGGCGTTGCCGAGTTCATGGAGGCCAAGTACATCGCCGTGACCCTGTGAGCGGACATCACGCCAAAGATCCGTTTCGCATTCGCGATCATGTGGTCGAGTTCGATGACATCGTCGCCGAGATCGTTCGCAGAAGCGAGGAGACCAGGGCGAACGTTCCCATGGTCGCCGATGTCGCCTACGGGGCTGACGCCACCGAAACCGTGGATCTGTTCTTTCCCGAGGGCAAACAGGACCGCCTGCCGGTGCACATGTTCATCCACGGGGGCTATTGGCGCATGTTCTCCAAGCGCGACTATTCCTACGTCGCCCAGACCGTTACGAACGCAGGTGCGATCGCGGTCATTGTCGACTACGCGCTGATGCCGACCGTCAGGATGGCCAGGATCGTCGACCAGGTGCGCCGCGCCAAGCGATGGGTATTTGACAATGTCGTACACCATGGCGGCGATCCCGACCTGTTGACCGTTAGCGGTCATTCCGCCGGCGCGCATCTGGCAACAATGCTTTTCGACGGGGACAAGCGGCCTTCCGGCATCAAAGCTGCGCTGCTGCTTGGCGGCCTTTACGACCTGAAGCCACTGCAGATGTCGTTCCTTGCCGCGGAGATCGCGATCACCGACGAGGAGGCCCGCCGATTCTCGCCCATCAATCACAGTTTCGATCCATCCGTGGACGTAGATATCTTGGTCGGCGCCGATGAAACGCCGCCGTTCCACAGCCAGGCCGCACTCTTCACGGACCACCTTGACAAGCAGGGACTGACTGTTTCGCGCACCACCCTTGGTGGGGCCAATCACATGAGCAGCGTCCGTGACCTTGGCTTGGCTGGTACCGAGGCCGCGTCACTGCTGGCCCGCGTCGTGGCCGCCTGAGACTTCCGCCAGAAGCGCTGCTGGACGCGACCGTTCTGCAAAGTAGCGTCGCAGCATCGGGTACCGACAGCGGTGGCGAATCTCCCGCCACCGCTCCCCATACCGTAAGCCCGCCGTCGATGTCGACGTCGACGTGGTTCATGCTTTCCAGCGTGATTGAGCTTGATAACCGATGTCGGCGATCGCCGTCATGCCGGCAGCGCAGTTGAGTTCCCAAAGCCAACCGGCCAAAGATGCCCCTCAGGGGAGAGCGGGCCGGCGTTCCGTAACCTCGCCTTCAGAATATGATAGCCCGCGGCACCCGGAGAAGGGAATCTGCGCTCTCAAACCAGCATCGACTGCTGGGCGAAGATGCCCGCCGTCGCGCCGTGCGATATTGCCAGGGTGACCGATGGCGGCGTGAGGGGGTTGGCGAGGTCGCCCGCGGCGTAGATGCCGGGCATGCTGGTTTCGCGGCGCTCGTCGACCTTGAGGATTACGCCGAGGGGCGTATCGACCGTGGCGAGGCCCAGTGATTCATGCAGGCCTGCGGATGGCTTGTTGCGCGGATGCGCGAACAGGATGTCGACCGCGACATTGGGGCCGGTATCGAGCTTGACGGTGGCGTTATGCCCCCCGTGATGGGCGATCTCGATGATCCGGCCGTCGACGACAGGTATGTTGCGGCGCGCCAGACCGGCCCGGATATCGGGCGGAATGTCGTGACCATCGGCAAAGACCGTCAACCTGTCGGTCCAATCGTGGAACAGCCTGACCTGATTCATCGACTGTGGGCCGGACCAGACGAGGCCCCAATGCTGGCCGGCGACTTCAAAGCCGTCGCAATAGGGGCAGGGCACGATGGACGTGCCCCAGCTTTCGGCAAAGCCCGGAACATCAGGCATCTGGTCGACGACGCCATAGCTCAGGATCAGCCGGCGCGCGCCCAGGCTTCCGCCATCGCCAGTGAGCACGGAGAAATCGTCGATGGCCCCGGACAGGCTGTCGGCCCGGGCATTGACCAGCTTGATCGTGGGATAGCGCGCCAGCTGCCGCCGCGCCTCGGCCAGGATGTCCAGCGGCGGCTTGTGATCGTGGCCGAGCAGGCCATGCGAGTGGCCGGCGAAGCGGTTGCGCGGCAGGCCGGTATCAAGAACGGTGACCTTGCGGCGGGCACGGCCGAGTTGCAGGGCGCCGGCGAGACCGGCAAAGCTGCCGCCGATGATAATGACGTCATCCATGATGGGCTCCGTGTTGTGGATGAGGGGCCGGTTGGACCTGGTTGAAACCTACCCATCGGCTTGCGCATTTCAGAAACTACATGGTATCGTAATCCAAGAATTAGGATACTGTCAAGGACTGGAATTGTCGTGACCGAAAATAGCCAGGGCCGGCGCGGCCGGCCCGCCAACGAGGCGCTTGGCCAAACGATACTCGACGCTGCGTCCGAACTCTTTGTCGAATTGGGGTTTCAAGCGACGACATTGGACAAGGTCGCCCAGCGGGCGAAGATATCCAAGCTCAGCATCTATCGGCACTTCGAGAACAAGGAGGCGCTGTTCAGCGCGGCCATCGCGTCCGGCTGCCATCAATTGTTTGCACCACAGGCCCTTCTTGAAGGCATCGACGGTTCGGTCGAGGATCATCTCATGGCGGTGGGATCATCCCTGCTTCGCACGCTGTTGAGATCAGATGTCCGCAGTGTCGAAGCCATGGTAATGGCCGACCAGACGAATCCAAGGTCCTTAAGCAAGCTCCATTACGAAGCCGGCCCCGCCCATGTCATCGCCCAAATCGAGGCCCTGTTGCGTCAGTTGCACGCGAAGGCGGTTCTGAACGTGCCCGATCCTCTCCGGTCCGCCCGCTTGTTTGCCGCGCTTTTCAAAGGATCCGATCTCCTGATTATCGCACGCTTCGATCAGGCGAGAGCAGCGGACGACAACGAAATCGAATCCTATTGCCGGTCGGCCGTCGCCATGTTCATCGCTGCGCACGGCTAGCACTCCGCCCTGCCCGCTAATCATTGTATTTCTGCGAAATACTCCGCTAGAGCCGCTGTCGCGATGGCGCCCATCCACCTCGTGTCGATCGCGTCGGGTCGGGCTGCGCGCCCGCCGGTGAGCGGCATCTCCTACCTGCTCCGGTCACACAGCGCTGACCCTTGAGCGCCTCGGCCGACCTGTGAGGGCGAGGAAGAGAATGCCGGTTATGGCCGCGAGAATCGAGCAGATGAGGTGTCGATCGCCGCGAAGGGACACCTGCGGACGGACCTTCTTTGGTACACTTGAGTACGTCCATTCGTGGCTCGGGCTCCAGCGGTTCGTGCCCCGACGCGCCCGCGAAGGCCGCTGGTGCCCGCGACAGATCCTTCCAAGGTGCGGGTCTGGAATGGCCCAAAAATTCTCTCGAGCTCCCGGAACATCGGTCCGCCCCTGTGGTTCGACAAGCAGCGGCACAGTCGATCCAACCAGGCATCGGCCCGCTTAGGACAGGCGCGAGGTCCCTACCCACAGATCTTGCGAAAATAGGAGCAAGCTATGCGAGCGTTGGTCTGGCACGGCAAGGAAGACATACGCTGCGATCAGGTTTCGGACCCGGAAATTGAGGATGAACGTGACGCGATCATCAAGGTGACGAGTTGTGCCATATGCGGCTCCGACCTTCACCTCTACCACAACTATGTGCCAGCCATGCTGCCCGGCGACATCATGGGCCACGAGATGATGGGAGAGGTCGTTGAGGTCGGCAAGGGCGTCAACGGCGCTCTGAAGAAGGGAGACCGCATCGTCGTGCCGTTCACCATAATCTGCGGTGAGTGCGACCAGTGCAAGCGACAGAACTTTTCGGTTTGCGAACGCACAAACCGCAAGAAGAATCTCGGTGACAAGGTGTTCGGGCACACCACCGCGGGTCTGTTCGGCTACACTCATTTGACCGGCGGCTATCCTGGGGGACAGGCGGAATACATGCGTGTGCCGTTCGCCGATGCCACGCACGTAAAGGTGCCTGACAGCCTTACCGACGAGCAGGTTCTCTTCCTCGGCGATATTTTTCCTACCGGATGGCAGGCGGCGGCACAGTGCGACATTGAGCCCACCGATACGGTTGCGGTGTGGGGCTGTGGCCCAGTCGGGCAGATGGCCATACGCAGCGCCCTGCTGCTCGGCGCGAAACAGGTGGTGGCGATCGATTGCCTGCCGGAGCGGCTTTCCATGGCCGCGGCCGGCGGCGCCATCGCCATCAATTTCGCCGAGGAAAGTGTCGTCGAACGACTGCGGGAACTCACCGGCGGAAAGGGCCCGGAGAAGTGCATCGATTGCGTCGGAATGGAAAGCCACGTCTCGCTGGGCCAGCCCGATACCGTCTACGATCGCGCAAAGCAGTTGATGCTGATGGAAAATGATCGACCGCACGTTTTGCGTGAGATGATCTATGTCTGCCGGCCGGCCGGCGTGATCTCGATCCCCGGCGTCTACAGCGGGCTGGTCGACAAGATTCCGATGGGACAGGCAATGAACAAGGGGCTCACCTTCCGAATGGGGCAGACCCATGTCAACCGTTGGACCGAGGATCTGTTGCGCCGCATCGAAGATGGCCAGATCGACCCATCCTTCGTCATCACACATACCGTGGGGCTCGAGCAGGGACCCGAGATGTACAAGGTGTTTCGCGACAAGCAGGACAGCTGCATCAAGGTTGTGCTGAAACCGTAGGGAAATCGTCATGAACGTGATTGCCAAACTTACCAACATCACCCGATCGCCTGGCGATCCCAAAGTGCTGAAGACTGGGCAGAGTGCGGTCGCGGCCTCCGATGGCCTTGCCCGCAAGCTCGGCTGGTTCAGCATCGCGCTTGGCGTCGCCGAGCTGGTTGGCGCCGAGCGGATTGCCGGCGCGCTCGGCATGCGCGGCAAGGAAGATCTGATCCGCGCTTATGGGGCGCGGGAAATAAGCAGCGGCATACTCTCGCTTTCAGTGGACAAGCAAGCGGGGCTGTGGAGCCGGGTGGCCGGCGACGGCCTGGATATCGCGACATTGCTGACAGCGTATCGGCCTGGCAACCCAAAGCGCGATAATGTAGGCCTTGCGCTTGCGATGGTCGCCGGCATCACATTGCTCGACATCATCGGTGCGAAAAGCGTGACCGCGCGCCACTCTCGGAGCGGGACCAAGCCACGCGATTACAGCGATCGAAGCGGCTTTCCCGGAGGCACTGCCGCAGCCCGCGACCGCGCCCGCTCGCAGCGCAGCCAGGAAGCCGGCGCAGCCTGATAGAGATTTCCGAACCCTGGCGGCATGCGACCTGGACAGGTGGCATCTCGTCAGGCCCTAACGCCAGAGGTGGTTGCTCTCGGCGAGCCGAGTTTGCTGGAACAGAGTGGACCGTCGAGTGGCCGTTCTCGCCGTCCCCTGGATCACGGCCGCGGATGGTTGTGTGGCCGGTGCGTTAAAGGCAGGAAGCAAGCAGCGATGCGACCAGGCGTCTAGCCTTCCATGTCTCGTACCTTGGCCAGGTTCCGGCGATCCTCAGGCCGAGCCGCGTTCGGGAAGCTCGGTCTCTTCCGCCACCCCTTTCCGCAGGTCTCGGCGCAAGCGTTCCGCTTCGTCGGAATTATTATCGTCGTCTGTCCGCTCGAGTTCGCGATCGATTGTCTCGCGCGACCCCTCTGCCGGATCCTGTTGCGGAGATGTGTTCGGGCCGGTTTCGATCTTGCCGTCGCCGGGAACGGTGCGGTAGCGAGACTTCGTCATCTTCAGCTTCCCTTTCATCTGTCATCTGCCTCGGCATCTCCGATGGCATGAATTTTGGCCGCTTCCTGCCGAACCGGATCGTCGACGCTTTGTTCCGGGAAAGCCCCCGCAGGTTCGTGCTGGTCGGCCCCGGGGCATTGGTCGATGCCCTTGCCGGGAAGCATCCTATGCCAACGAGGTCGGCGGCAGCCTCATCGATGTCGTTACCACATGTGGGCTGTGAAGGCGTTTTCGGCCGGACACGCGAGCACGCCAGGCTCGCGGCGAGTTTTCGAACCGAAGCAGATGCGCAGCCTAACAGCTGGATGTATACGGAAAAGGCTGCCTCATCCACGACATCGCGCTTTCGGTAATGGCCGGCGGCATGCTCGTCTGGGCGGTCCGGCAGCTGGTAGCGAACTGGTCATAGGCCTTTGCAAGCCGCGTCGATGAAGCGGGTGCGGTAGCGCTGGTCGGTGTAGCGTCGACGCATCCGTCAATCGGAGAAAAGCGCGACCGCTTTTGGGACCTCACTGTTTTTTCCACCGGGCTCGACATCTCACTATCATAGTTGATTGTGGCTGCCGGTGACCCTGCGTAATGGATAGCCATTCCAACTCTCCAACAGGAAAACGGTATGTTGTATCCGGGTCGGTTTTTGGGGCCAAGCGACATTGAGATGCTCGCCCAGGTTTGTCACACGGTCTGCAAAGAGCGCGCCCTACCTCTTGCTTCGCAGAACGGAGAGCGCATAGCCGCGCACATACTCAAGCTGTTTATGAACGGCTTGATTGGGCAGAATGAACTGCTCGATGCCGAGAGGAACTGGGCTCTTCGGCTTGACCGTTCGGTCCAGCAGACGATGTCAACTACGCGCACATGAGAGGCCGCGGGACCCAGTTTGGTTCTTACAGCCGAACACCCGCCGCTATCTGAGATATGTTGCGGGGTTTTCTTCGCCGCGGAGTGATCCGATACAGTGCGCGGAAATCATGGCAATCCTGTTCGCAGTGATTCTATTGAGCGTAATCGCAGTCGCATTCTTGGTCGTCGGAAAGCCGCCAAGGCCAGTTGGGAACAAACCTGACGTTTAAGCGTTTGTAGAGCCCTTCCACCGGGCAACTCACCGAAATGCTTCTTGCCGTGCATGATGCGATGTCGACGGCCGTTTTGGCGGGCAGGAGCGCCAATGCGGAAATAGTAGGCGTGGTCGACCTCACCAACAAAGCTGAGGTCGACATCGGCATCACCAGCTTGGGAAGAGCCATCCAGTTCGTGGCCAACGCCTCGGTGCTTGGATACGACATTCGCGGCGCCATGGTCTTCTATGGCGCGCCCGGTACCCCGAGCCTAAGGGCGAGAGAGTGCGAGCGCTTGTGGGCGCAGTTTGGCGGCGCGCTTCTACAGCCGTAGCTCTATCAGGACGTTCGCCCCGCCCATTCTTGGTATGAACGCGTACGGAACTGAGGCGCTACCCAGCCGCAGCGGGAATGGCTCAGTGGTAGCTCTAGCTTGGCGACCGCACTAAGCAGCTTTTCGGTGATGGGCTTTGAGCGGCTGAGCCAGCGTGAGAACGTTCGGCCGCATATCTGCCGGTGCCTGCTTTCATGTGACTGGGCGGGGCTATCGGGGAGCCGGGTTGACCACTGGGCCCTTAGCCGAGGGAAGCAAAGTACGGCAACCTCGCTCTTTGCTGGCTAACATCCTTCCGCTCTCAGGGACCGGACCATGCGCACAACAACAGAATCATACGGTTTCTTTTCGGATTTCCGATAATTCATTGTGAAAAGCGCGGCACGCTCGTTGCAGACCATAATTGCACGGACATAGCGAATCTCACCATTCTTGACCCCGGAGTAGCTGGCCCATTTCGGGGCTATGCGCCGATAGGTCAGTCGCCAACCGGCCTTTTCGTCCTCGATCATGCGATGTTCAATCTCGGCGCGAAAACTTGCTTTGCCCAGTCGCGCGCCCCAAACGACCAGAAACGCGTCTCTTGGGCCCTGAAAAGCCGCGCCCTGCTCCGAATTCTGGGTCAGGACGAAATTCGGAGGAATATCGAAACTAAAGCCAAGCTGTCGGACGCCGAAGGGCTGCCACGCCTCGGCCTGAAGCAACGTGGTCCAAAAGAGAAAAACTGTAAGTCCCAGCAGTAGGCGTCGCATTGCTCTGATTTAGCGCTGGCTAACATGGTGTCCAGACGGACAGAGGTCCGTGACATAAAAAATATGCATTATGGCCGCGCAGCATATGGACGCGGGATTCGCTATTGACGGCTTGCGGTCGAAACGGCTTCCGTCCCACGAAAGGAGAGGACGCAGAGGGAATTGGTGCGTCGGTATGATCGACTGGCAGAAAATTGGCGAGGCCGAATGTCCAACGTTCATTGCCCGCAAAAATGGGCGCCGGCTTCCTCTTGTGCCTAGGGAAGAAGAGCCGAAATTATTCCCTGACGAAGACCCTGATCTACCTCAGACGGGGGGCATGCCCTGTAACTTCGCCGTGACCTGATCCCCTTCGGGGAACAATCAGATCGAGCTCCAGTTTGGCCTTCCAAGCGAAGGCACTGATGGAGCATGCCATGAGATTTCCACACAGCACGACGGCCGCGGCCGCCGTTTTCATTGCCCTGACCTCCCCCGCGCTCGCCCAGACAAGCGGAACACCATCACCCTCGACACCTGCACCCGCTCCGGCAACCGAACCGCCGGCCGCCGGACAGTTGCCGGATGCGACCGGACAAGCGGATGGACCAACACGCGAAATGATCCGCCAGATGGTTGAGCAAGCTGTCCGTGAGCGACTGCAGCAGGATCGCGGTTCCGAAGAGGGTTTCCGCGAGGAAGATAGTCGCAACTATCAAGGCGATCGCAACGAGGATGCTGACCGCCACGATGAAGATGGCGACCGTTGGCAGAACCACGGTGGCCGCGATCGTGGACACAGAATGGCTGGACGCTGGCATCATCAGATGATGCGCGGTGCCGGCATGCGACTGATGTTCGGTCTGTTGGACACCGATGGCGACGGATCGGTGTCCGAGGACGAGGTTAAACGCGCGGTGGGCAGGATGTTCAGTAGCATTGACGAGAATGGTGATGGCAAGATCGATGTGAACGAGATCCAGTCCTTCATGCATGGCTCCAGCATGCATGGCACTGATAGCGAGGACACGCCGTAGCTGTCTTCAAAGGGCCCTCCCTCGGACAAAGCGGGCGCGTGGCGGCCGATCCCGAAGCGGTGACTCTTGGCTGTTAGGCGCCCGGCGGCCCTAGTCAGCACCCTCTAGGCTTGAGCTATTCCCGCAGTCCCGTGAGACGCCAGCCATGACAAAAAAGGCTTCGCATTGCTGATCGAGGAACGATCGAAGCCGACCACGCAGGGTCACTCGGGCGCCCGGTCCTCCCAGCAGAACGAAGGATGCGGCGATCAAGTCGTCGCCATTGATACGTCCTTGGCTGTCCTCCAACATAGTTGCAACCTTGTGGAAGGCCATCATTTCACCCGCGTCAATCTGCGCTTCACGCATCTTGGCTGTGAGATCAGCCACGCGATTTCCTAACGAATGTGATTTTGCAGTCTCGCAATTCGACATATTAGTCATCCTTTGCCTTGGGGTTTCACGCTGCCGAACGCAATGCTTCAGCGGATGTTCCGAATTTGGCCATCAGTCTTATGGGATAGGACTTGCGTCTGATTGCGGTTGGAAGAAGCCCGAACGGCGGAACACGCAGCCGGACGCCGAATTGGAAACCCACCGTCGATCGAAGTCCCTTGTCGCCGGTTGAGATCCCGCCATCTTCACTGTCGAGAGGGTGGCGGGATCGCCTTCCGAGGAGCGACGCATATGAGGTAATAGATATTTGGCAGATGTACTCACGGCCATCCTGCTCGCTTCTTTTGTCTGCGCATGTTCATTCTTTTCGGGAAACCCCATCTCTCCAACAACACGCAACAACCGCGTTGCTACCCACGATTGATGCGATGACAACTGCATCAACAAAGCAAAGCCTCTTCGCCTAAGGTGCGATTGCCGCGGGCTTTTTCGACTTGAAGGTCGTCCAACGCGCCCGGTGGTCAGGCCATGGCGTTCAGCGGGAGCCAGGTAGACTCATCGCGAAAATCCCGCAGCGAGGCATGTCGCAAGTCCTCCTCGCCGCGTGCGGATACTGGAATCCGCCTGGCTCGTTGTGACAGGCATGCGAAGATGAGTGTCGGCGCATGGACGCGGAAAAACCCGCCAGCTTGAGCCAGCGGGCCTTGTGATGGGATGGCCCGCGCGTGCGGTCAAGGCTGCGCGGGCCGACCATGATGAATGAGGGGACATCTTGGTCACCGGCACGACCGATGAAGAACGAGCCGGGTGTCACAGAACACCCTTGGAGCGAGGATGTTCCCGTCCGCGCAAAAAAACCCGCCGGCGTGAGCCGGCGGGCAGCCGCTATTTTGCCGTCAAGAGGACAGACCGCTTGCGGCCCACCCACTGCAGCATTTTTCCACTTTGAGCCGAAATCATTCTCAACTATGGTTCGCCAGGCTTAAGGCATGGGGGATTGCCGATGGTTTTATCACGCAGGGGTGTCGTGCTCGGCGGTCTGGCGCTGGTCGCGGTCGGTGGAACCGGCAATATTGTTCAAGCCGCGGCGGCAAAATCCTTTTTCGCCGGTACCGCAAGCGATAACGATTTCGTCTATCGCAAGACCAACTTCGCCAAGATCGACAAGAGATGGCATCGCCAGATCGTCAAGTATTTCAGCAGCGAGCCGGTCGGCACCGTCGTGGTCGATACCCACCACCACTTCCTCTACCTCATCATGGAAAACAAGACTGCCATCCGCTACGGCGTCGGCGTAGGCAAGGAAGGCTTCAAATGGTACGGCCGCGCGACGATCGATCGCCGCGCGCTGTGGCCGCAATGGGTCCCGCCCCCCGAAATGCGTGAGCGCAAACCGGACTTACCGCCCATGATCGCAGGCGGCGCGTCCAACAATCCGCTCGGGCCGCGCGCGCTCTATCTGTACCGCGACGGCGCCGACATCGGCTACCGCCTGCATGGCACGCTGGAGCCATGGAGCATCGGCACCGACGCTTCCAGCGGCTGCATCCGCATGTTCCCCGAAGACATCATCGACCTCTACCAGCGGTGCCCGATCGGCACCGCGGTGGAGGTCCTGCCGCACATCGCCGACCAGGCGCCCGCTTCCACCACTGTCGAATGATTGGCGCATCATGAACCGCATGATTGAAAACACGTGCCGGCTGCTCGCAGCCGGCCTGCTGGTTGTGGCCGCATCCTGCTCGACCAGCAACACGCTGGCCCCGTCCACGCCTGACGTCACCAACGCCGAGATTGCCGGCTTCCAGAACGTGCAGCCGGGAAGCGAGGAGGATTTTATCCTCAATGTCGGCCGCCGCACCTATTTCACGAAAGGTTCGGCCGCGCTCGATTCTGTCGCCAAGGCCACCCTCGACACCCAGATCGCCTGGTTGACAAAGCATCCGCGCTGGCTGCTCAAGCTGCAGGGTTTCGCCGACGATCCCGGCGCAAGTGAAACGGCGCTGTCGCAGCAGCGCGCCGATGCGGTGATGGACTACCTCGCCGCCGGCGGCATAGACCGGAACCGCATGTGGGCCAAGGGCTACGGCAAGGACAGGCTCGTCCGCGACTGCCCCGACTCCGCCTGCAGGTCGCAGAACCGCCGCGTTGTGTCTAATTTGCGCGATGAGAGGGACGAGTCGTAGAGGCTGCTGTTTTGCTGGCCGCCAAATCAGTCTCACAACGCGACGGCGGCATGGCTGCAATGCGCCTATCAGGGACATTCACCCAGCGTTTGCCCCCCCGAAACCTGACGCTCCGGTGAACCCGGAATGAAGTCAGCTTCCCGTCTACCAACCTCCGGCTCAGGGCCTGGTGGGAGGCTTCGGCATGCGCCTCGACCAGTTTGCGGACGTGGCGGTTGTCCGCGATCCTGATCGGCATGAACCTCGCCACATGTCGGTGTGCTACGGGGAGTGGGCGCCGTGGAGCTGGCAGGTACGCTCGCTCAAAGCATCGGCCGTCCACCGGTGACCTCGTAGAGTGCGCCGGTGGTGTAGCTCGATCCTTCCGAGGCAAGCAGCACATAGGTCGCTGCAAGCTCTGCCGGTTGCCCGGGACGCTTGAGCGGTGTGTTCTTCCCGAACTCCTTGACCTTCTCAGAGGGCATTGTCGACGGGATCAGCGGCGTCCAAATCGGCCCGGGAGCGACCGCGTTTACCCGAATGCCGCGTTCAGCTACCAGTCCTGCAAGTCCGGCGGTGAAGTTGGCGATCGCTCCTTTGGTAGTGGCGTAGGCAAGCAGTGCCGGCGAGGGACTGGTCGCGTTGATTGAGGATGTGTTGATGATGGTCGAGCCGGGTTCCATGTGCTTCACTGCTTCCTGGGACAGATAGAACATCGCATAGACATTGGTGCGAAAGGTGAGATCCCATTCCTCCGCGCTGATGTCCTCCAGCTTCTCGAACGACGCCTGGTGGGCTGCATTGTTGACGAGGATGTCCAGGCGCCCGCATTCATCGATAGCTCGCTGCACAAGCGACCGCGCGAAGATTTCGTCCGAGATGTCGCCGGGTGCGAGCACCGCCTTGCGCCCCGCTTCCTCGACCAAGCGCGCCGTCTCCTGCGCATCTTCGTCCTCTTCAAGATAGGAGATCATGACGTCGGCGCCTTCGCGTGCAAACGCGATAGCCACCGCCCGGCCGATGCCCGAGTCCGCGCCGGTGATCAGCGCGACGCGGTCCGTCAGCTTACCGCTGCCGCGATAGCTCTCCTCTCCGTGGTCGGGCCGTGGATCCATCTCGTCGGTATAGCCGGGCATGTCCTGCTGCTGTTCGGGAAGCGGCGGCTGAGGATATTTCTGCTGGGCATCCTGCATGTCAGCTCCTTTTTTGGCTGGAGTTGCGGTTGTGTCGATCCGGTTCCGTGATCGGTCCCTTGGCGGCTTTCGAGCCACCGCCCCATTCCTCGGCCTTGCACGCTTGGTCGCCGCCCATGAGGTCCGGCGAACCGCGATTTGCGGTGCCGCTGTCGGTCTTGTTCAACTCGTGCTCCTTCTTGCGTGTCGTCAGTCTTTCTCGCCGGCGGTAATCATCGACCTCAGCGGCTCTTGCGCCACATTCGCCTCGATTTCCACTCGTCCGGGGGTATCCGGTAGCGCCTTGCGGAAATTTCTGGCATAATCCGGTGGCATCTTCGGTGGCATCATCGGTTCGAACGGATCGACCACGGCCTCGATGACCACCGGACCCTCAGCAGCTAGGGCAGCGTCGAGAACACCTTCCACCTCCTCGGCGAGAGAGACGCTGTAGCCGATGCCGCCCATGGCTTCGGCGGCCATGGCGAAGTCGATGGGCTGGAGTTCGCAGGCGAATTGCGGGTTGCCGAGAAACATCATCTGCTCCCAGGCGATCTGATTGAGCATGCCGTTCTTGAGCACGAGCACCTTGAGTGGGATCCGGTGCCGAACTGCCGTCGAGAACTCTCCGAGCTGCATCGCGAGACCGCCGTCGCCGACGACCGCGAAGACCGGCCGGCCGGGAAAGGCCAGGCCCGCGGCGATCGCGTAGGGCAGTCCGCATGCCATCGAGGCCAGCGCGCCCGAGACGCCGAAGGCCTGCCCGTCACGCAGTTCGATATGGCGGGCCGCCATCTCGGTGTTCTGGCCGGAATCGGCAACCAGGATCGCCTCATCGGGCAATCGTTTCCCAAATGCGCGTGTGACCACCTGGGGCTTGAGCGAAGTGGCGGCCTTTTGCTCCGACTGCGCCATCATCTCGCGCCAGCGTCGCATGCCCGCCTGCGCCTTCTCGAGGAAGCTGCGATCATCCTTGCGCTTCAGGCGCTTGTTCAGCAATCGCAGCGTCACGGCGGCATCGCCGGCAAGGCCGGCCTCAATGGGATAGCGCAGGCCGATGCGCTGCGGCTCGCGCTCGATCTGCACCCCGCGCGCCTGTCCCGGCTTCGGGTAGTATTCGATGTAGGGAAAGGTCGAGCCGACGACGAGCAGCGCGTCACATTCCTCCATGATTTCCTGCGACGGCAGCGTGCCGAGAATCCCGATGCCGCCAGTCGTCAGCGGGTGATCGTCGGGCAAGGCAGCCTTACCGAGCAAGGCCTTTGCGACGGGGGCACCAAGCAGCTCCGCCGTCTCTTCCAACTCGTGCCTGGCACCAAGCGCGCCCCGACCGGCGAGGATCGCGACCTTTGTCGCCCCGTTCAGGATCTCGGCGGCTTTCGCAAGTTGTTCTTCGTCGGGAAGCCTGCTTCCTTCGAACCAACGATCCGGCGTATGCGACGGTTTGTTGCGCTTCGAGCGCTTGGCTTGGTCGAGCGTGTGCTCCTGCACATCGCTGGCGATCGACAGATGCGCAACGCCGCGACTTGCCAGCGCCGACCTGCAGGCGAGACCGGCCAGGCTTTCCATATGCGCCGCGTCGGAGACCTGCGCGTTGAAGACGGCGACATCGCTGAAGACGCGCGTCAAGTCGACATCCTGCTGGGTGAAGGTCTCGATGAGGTCGTGGAACTGCATGCCGGTAATGGCGAGCACCGGCGCTTGGTCGAGCTTGGCATCGTAGAGGCCCGTCAGGAGGTGTGTGCCGCCAGGGCCGGAAGTTGCGAGGCAGACACCGAGCTTGCCTGTCCATTTTGAGTAGGCGCACGCCATGAACGCCGCGGATTCCTCGTGTCGCACCTGAATGAAGCGGATGCGGTCCTGCCGCCTGCGCAGCGCCTCCATGATGCCATTGATGCCGTCGCCCGGCAGGCCAAAGATGATATCGACGTTCCAGTCGATCAGCGTCTCGATGAGGATGTCCGCGGCGGTCGGCATGTCTCAGTCCTACCGCGATGCGGATCCCGCCGCCTGGCTGCTCTTGTTCGCGGTCTTGTCAGTCTTACGCTGGTCCTTGTCGCCGCCGCGATTGCCGCCATGCAAGTCGTCGGAAGATTGAGCGGTCTTGCCGTCTTCCAAATTAGTGGCCATGCGCAAAGCTCCCTTCATCCGGCCTGCCTAACCAGAAAGTCGGTGAGATGTTCCGTGCCCGAAGGCAAGGCCGCCTATTCAGGTGCCGAAGGCAAAGGTCTCAGTACCACCCGATGAGGCGCTGTTCGGCAGTCAGCGGCTGAACAGGCGAGGTGCGATCGAACAGACGAAGGCATCGAACTGCTGCGAGGCCGAGGATTGCATGTAGTGGCCGAGGCTGTCTGATCGCCAAAAGCTCTCGCGGCAGAGCTGGCCGATGTTCAGGTCGCGTCTTCGCAGGTCCCTATAGCCAGAGCGCAACGCCGCCCGGACCGTCCCCATAGGCGAACTCCTCGCACCCCCTCGTCGACGATTTCTCGCGCGGGATTCCGCCTCAGTGGCGAAAGGACTCGTTCGTCGCGCACACCGCGGCGGGCGATGTGCGCCTCGACCGTGCGGTGCCTGGCGTGCCGGTAGTCTGGCATGGCTCCTCGATAGCCTTAAAGACGACAGGCTTAGCCGTCCTGCCTGCGCTTGTGGTGCTCGCTCTCCTGGTTTTCGCCGCGGATCATCTGGCGATCATCCTTGTCGGTCAATTCCACGCCCTCGTCGCGTAGCTTGGCGCCGTCTTGCCGCGCCTCGCGCTCCTGCTTGGTTCTCTTCAGCTCATCCTCGGCATTGAAATCGTCGCCGGCATTGCTGGTGTTCTCGCGCTTTTCGATGATGCGCAGCTGCTGCTCGTGGGTCTTCCGGCCGGCCATGGCAAGGCGCCTCCTACTTGTTCGTGCGTCCGGTCTGGTCAGGATTGATGCCGCCCTGAGGCGTGACATCGTTCTCGACATCGCCTTCGAACGTATTGTCCCCATCGAGAGCATCGTTCTCGTCGAGCATATCGCCGCCCTTGGCCGCGCCCTTCGAGGTGCCGATTCCCGGGTTGTCTCGCAGATCCTTGTCCGTGGGCTGTTTAGTCTTGGGGTGTTGGTTGGTCATGGAATTTCTCAGCGCTGGTTGAGCTTGGACGAACGACGGTCCTGGCGCTGTCCAACTTCAACGTGGAGAAAATGTTCCGGAACATATTCGCTTGTCAGGTGCGCGTAAGCGGCCAGGCGGCCGCCGTCTCGGCTAGCGAAACTCCAGGCATGCCACATTACATCCCATTCCGAGGCGAATTGGCAGGCTAAAGTGAAAATCGAGACGGTCGAAAGCTTGCAAGGAGTGGGTGCTCTGTTCCGGTGGCGATCTCGGTTGCAAGCAGTTCGCCGGCAATCAAGCCAAGTGTTGCGCCGCTGTGGCTGAAGGCGACGTAATACCCCTCGATCTCCCGCAACTGGCCGAAGACCGGCTCGCCGTCTCCGGGGATCGGCTTGGGCCCGACACCGTAGCTCTCCAATTCCAATTTCGGATGACCGTCGAGAACATTCGACGCTTCGTCGAGAAGCCCCTGGATGGTCGATGCTTTTACGCGATAAGTCCCGTCCGGATTGACTACCACCTCTTTTTCCGACCAGGCAGAATCGAGCGCGAGGGCGCCATCAGGCGTCGGCCGGATGGCGACGCGCGGCGTGTTGAGCACGGCGCGTAGAGGCAAGTCGACTGGCTTGGTCCTGACCAGCAGCGCGATTGGTGTCCCATCGGCAATACGCTGACCGGCCACGGCAACCATTCGCGGCACATCCGCACCGGTCGCCAGAAGCACCGCGTTGGCGGCGAAGCTGACCCCGCTGGTGGTGGTGACGCCGGTGGCGCGGCCGTTGGCGACGGTGACGGTAGCCCTTCCGGCCTCGGTGAGCACCTGGCCGCCCCGCTCCACGAATTCCGCGATCAATATCTCGATCAGCGACGGCAGGTCGACCCAGCCCTCGCCCGGGTTGAAGATCGCGCCTTGAGGCGTGACAGCGCTTGCGCAGACACCCGGCGTGACCAACCTTGTGGCGTCCGCGGACAGATGCTGCGCATCATAGCCGAGACGTTTTTCGTGAGCGAAGACATCGGCGATCTCGTTTGAGGCATCGTCCGCATCCCACGTCAGGCCACCGTCGAAACGCAGCCAGGCGGCATCCGGGCATCGCGCCGACAAACTGCGGTAGCGGTCGATACCGATCATGCGCAGGCGATGATATTCAGCCGAGCGCCTGCGCGCCGAATTGATCCAGGCGAGCGAGCGGCCGGAAGCTCCCTTGGCGAGCGGTCCATCATTGACCAGCACGGTCTCGATGCCGAGCCTTGCAAGATGAACGGCCGAGGAGACGCCAAAAATGCCGCCGCCGACAACAACGACCTTGGAAACCTGATGTGATGCAGCCATGAGATATCTTTCACTGGTGGAGGTTGGTTTGGGCGGCCGTCTTGAAGGGCTCATGCGTGATCAAAGCACTTCGGCAAGGAAGTGCTTCAGACGTGGGCTTTTCGGCGAGTCGAAAATAGCGGCAGGCGTGCCGGCCTCGATGATGCGGCCTTCATCCATGAAGACGACCTGATCGGCGACCTTGCGGGCGAAGCCCATTTCATGTGTCACCACGACCATTGTCATGCCGCGCCGGCCGAGATCCGCCATGAGGTTGAGCACGCCCTTCACCAGTTCGGGATCGAGTGCGCTTGTTACCTCATCGAACAAGATGACCTCCGGGTCCATCGCCAATGCACGAGCGATTGCCACACGCTGCTGCTGGCCACCGGAAAGGCTCCCTGGACGATGGTGTTTGCGGGTCGCAAGCCCGACGTCGGCAAGGCGCGCCTCGGCGATGCGCTCAGCTTCCTGTACAGGGAGCCCCTTTACCTTGGTCAGCGACAGCATGACGTTTTCGAGCGCGGTGTGGTCGGGAAACAGATTGAACTGCTGGAAAACCATGCCGACACGCCGGCGCAGTTTTTCAGGCTTCATCGCCAGGATGCTCGCACCATCGAGCAACACCTCACCGCCCTTGGGCTCGACCAGGCGGTTGAGGCAGCGCAGCAGGGTCGACTTGCCCGAACCTGATGGGCCAATCACGCATGTGACCGTGCCAGGCTTGACTGCCAGGCTGACGCCTTTGAGAACATCGAGGTCGCCATAGGCCATGTCGAGACCGGTGATGGCGAGACTGCCGCCCTTGAAGCGGGGCAGCGCTGAGCCGGCATCAGAGCCGGCCTCCGAAGGTGCACTGCCGGTGGCGCCCTCCAGTTCGCTCACTTCGGCCAGGCCGCTGATGACGAGGCCGGCCTTTTGCTTTCCGACCCGCAGCGAGTTGTCGATGTAGTTGACCACATGGGTCAACGGCACGGTGATGACGAGATAGAACACGCCGGCCAGAAGCAATGGCGAGAGGTTTCCGGTGACCACTGCCTGGTCCTGACCGACACGGAAGATCTCGCGCTCCGAGGCGAGCAGACCGAGGAAGTAGACAAGGCTTGAATCCTTGACGTTGCCGATGAACTGGTTGACGAGGGCCGGCAAGACGCGGCGGATGCCTTGCGGGATCACGATCAGGCGCATGCCTTGGCCGTAGCTCATGCTGAGCGCCCTGCAGGCCTCCATCTGCCCGCGCTCGACGCTCTGGATGCCCGAGCGGAAGATTTCGCCGATATAGGCGCCGGCGATCAGGCTCAGCGCAAGAATGCCGAGCGGAAAGGGCGAAGGGCCGAAGATTTCACGGCCGATGCGGGCAAAGCCCTGGCCTATCAGCAGGATGGTGACGATCGCCGGCAGCCCACGGAATATATCCGTGTAGACCCGCGCCGGAATGCGCAGCCAGCGCGATTGCGAGATGCCCATGACCGCCAGGATCATGCCAAGAATGACACCCAGCACCGTCGACGCGGCGGCGAGGATCAACGTGTTCTTCAATCCGATGGTGATCATGCTGGGCAGCACGTCCGCCATGGCCTGCCAGTCGAGGAAACTGCGCCGCAGGTTTTCGAGCCAGTTCATTCGCCCCCCTTTCGGTTGCGCTATTCACATCGTCCGCATCAAGGACGGCGGCGTAATCCGGCCGCCGGCATGAGAGCCAGCGGCCGGGTACGGTCTACTTCTTGGGAAGATACTGGTCGGGCATCGGCGAGCCGGGGAACCACTTTTCATAAAGCGTTTTCCAGGTGCCGTCCTGCATGGCCGCGTGAAGGGCGGTGTTCAGCGCATTGCGGAGCTTGTCGTTGCCCTTGCGCAGGACGAAGCCGGCCGGCGCGTCAAAGGAAGGAATATTGACCGCGATCTTCAGGTTCGGATAGCGAACGCCATAGTCCTTGGCAGCCTCGTAATCGAGGAAGTGGGCATCCACGGTTCCGTTGTTAAGCGCCGAAACGGCGGAGTTGTTGTCGGGGAATTTGACGAGATCGGTTCCGACAAAATTCTTCGCCGCGTAGATTTCTTGGAGCGTGCCTTGCACGACGCCGAGACGTTTGCCCTTGAGCCCGTCCGCCGACGTGATCGCCTTGTCGGCAGTAAGCACGGACAGATAGCCTGCGATATACCCGTCGGAAAAGTCGACGGTCTTTTTGCGTGCTTCCGTCGTGCCGATTGCCGCGACCGCGACATCGAAGCGCTCGTTTGCAACGGAAGGCATCAGCGCCGAGAATTCCTGGCCGGTGAAGATCACCTGGTCGGGCTTGAATCCAAGGCGGCTCGCGACGTTGCGGAACAATTCGATGTCGAAGCCGGTGAACGACCCATCGGCCTGGGTGAAAGCGTAGGGTTTGGCATCGCCCATGGTCCCGACGCTGATGACCTTCGCATCAATGAGGCCATAGGGATTGTCATCCGCGGCGGCCGCTCCTGAAACCAGCCCAGCGCCGACGCACATCGCCATAAGAGCCATTGCGCCGGTTCTGACCGGGCACATCAACGACTTGAGAATTTCTTTCCTGCTCATGTCTTTCTCCACTCTGAAGGTCTGTTCTTCTTGGTATTTGCGTCGAGCCGCCATCTGGCGCGCCGACATGCCCTTGCCGAAATCACGGTCCGTCACGCCTCTCGGCTCCACTCCTTTTAAAGAGACCGGTCTCATATTGCGTGAGACCGGTCTCTTTGTTAATCGTTATCGCCACGTTGACCTCCCGTCAACAACTCTTGTAGTCGTCATCCGATGAAAAGAACCGCCCCCAAGACCCCGTCGATAACGGTCAGCGACGTCGCCCGCGCGGCCAATGTTTCGAAAGCGACAGCCGCGCGCGTGCTCGGCGGATACGGCGTCGTCAGCGACATGATCCGCGCGGAAGTCACGGCTGCGGCCAAGGCCTTGGACTATCGTGCGAACGAGTTGGCCCGCAGCATGACGACCGGCCGCTCCGGCATCATCGGCGTGGTTGTCGGCGACATCGAGAACCCGTTCTTCAGCCTCGCGGTACGCGGCATCAGCGACGCGGCAAAGGCAGCCGGGTTCAACGTCATCCTGGCCAATTCCGGCGAGAAGATCGAGGCGGAAAAGGCGGCCGTGAAACTGCTCATCGGCAAGCGCGTCGACGGGCTGATCGTCACGCCGTCGGAATCGCGCGACATCGCGCACCTGCGCGATATCCACCGCTCGGGCCGACCGCTTGCCCTGCTGGATAGGGCGCTGGCAGATCTGGATGTCGATACGGTCACGACCGACGATCGCGGCATCGCCATGCTGGCGACCCGCTTTCTAGCGGATGCCGGCCACCGCAACATCGCCTATGTAACCGCGGTCGACGCCGAAGGGCACGAGTACCGGGATCTCGGGCAGATCTACACCTCGTCGGTCCGTGAGCGCATCGACGGTTTCCTCACCGTGTGCCGAGAGGCCGGACTTGATCGGCCAGAACGCTATGTCCGCCTTGGCGCCACAAGCCCCACCGAAACGCGCAGGGTTGCCGGCGAGATGCTGTCGGCGCCGGATCGGCCGACGGCGATCCTCGCCTCCGACAGCGTCATTGCGCTGGAGATCTTCAAGGTGACCCGCGAGCGCGGCCTGCGGGTTCCCGACGACATTTCGCTCATCACTTTCCATGATGCGGACTGGACGAGCGTCACCACGCCGCCCATCACTGTTATCGACCAGCCCGTCTACGCGCTTGGCAAGAGCGTCGCGGAATTGCTCATCCGACGATTGAAGGGAGATTCCCGCCCGGCGGAAAGGCTCGTTTTGCCGACCGCCATCATTGCACGCGGATCCGTTGGCCCGCCCTCAAATGGAAAGCCGCAAGTGCGCCAAGCATAGGCGTGACGGCGGTACGGCCCACATGAATACGTTAGGACAAGGTCGACGCACTCCGCTTTAAGAATGTACGTCGATCAACCCAGCAAGCACCCTGATCGCAATGCCGCGTCCACCGTCATTGGGACGGCACGTGCTGGCTCATGGTTTGAAGAGCATGACGATGAGCCAAATGCCCGGCTACTTCTTGCGCCTGCCTGGCTTCAGGGCCGCCAGAAGACTGCTGATCCTGCCGGCCTTGCGGTTGCGGATCTCGGCCTCGTTCTTGCGGCGCACCGCGGCGCGGACAAGCCTGGCGCCGAGATAACGCAAAGGCTCGGGCGGCAGCGACATGCGCCGCTCGATGCCGACCAGACCACTTTCGCTCCAGCGATCCTTTCGCTCGAGCACCAGGCTCGCCAGAATGCGTCCGGCTATCGGCGTCTGCGCGATGCCGGTGCCGTTAAATCCCATGCCGTAGAAGATATTGGGCTGATCGCGCAGGTGGTCGAAGACAGGAACGTGTTCAGGCACACAGTCGATCGGCCCCGACCAGTCATATTCGATCGCCACACCGCGCAGCGAGGGGTAGACCCGGTGCAGCTCTCGCATATTGTCGCGGCCGTGCTCCGGGCTGCGGTTGAAGCTGGCGCCGAAATTTCCACTGAAGGCGACGTTGCCGCTGCCACGACCGAAGACCACCCTGCCCCCGATGGTGCGCTGGTAGTAGAGCACCTGGGCCTGGGAATCGCAGATCGAGGCACCGTCGCGCCAGCCGATGCTGTCGAGCAGTTCGGGGACGGCGGCAGTGGCAATCACCTCGCTGCCGACGACATAAAGATGTCGCCGCAGTTCCGGCAGCGCCGAAAGCCAGGCGTTGGCGGCAAGCACGATTTTGTCGGCCTGTACCGCGCCATGCGCCGTGCGCACCGTGCATGTCATGCCGGGTTCGATGGCGAGGACCGGGCTGCGCTCGTGGATGATGACGCCGCGTGCCAGTGCCAGCTTGCGCAATCCGATGGCAAGTTTGGCGGGATGGACCGTGCCGGCAGTGGTCTCGACGACGCCGACATAGGAGGCCGATGAACCGGTGCGGCGTTGAATGTCCTCGGCTGTCAGCGGGCTGAAACGGTTTTCTCCAACAGCCGCCGTCAAGGCCACGGCGGTCTCCCAGGCGCCTTCCTGCGCAATGGAGCTTGCGGTCCACAACCATCCGTCCAGCCTCAGGTCCATGTCTATGGTGCCGTTTTGCTGCAGCGCCTTCAGCTCCGCGATCGATGCCACCGTGTCGGCGCACAGCAGGCGCGCTTCCTCGAGACCGACGACCGCACTGATCTGGTCGATTTCGGCGAACCATGAATGGACCTGACCGCCGTTGCGCCCCGAGGCCCCCGATCCGCACAGATCGGCTTCAAGGATCACCACCCGCGTTTGCGGCGCCAGTTCAAGGATCCGCAGCGCCGTCCACAGACCGGTATAGCCGCCACCGACGATCACCACGTCGGCGCGCTCGTCGCCTCGCAATGGCTCGGTCGCAGGGGCGGCGGCAATGTCCTGCAGCCAAAACGACCGGTCAGATGCAAGCGCGACCGCAGGCTGCCGCAAACGAAGTGTACTCACGCTTGGGCTCCCTGCGCATCGACAATGAAGCTGGCATATTTGGCTGGCAGCCAATCGGGTATCGGACGCGGTCTCTGGGGAAACCCGCCGAGATGGGTGCAGGTCTGCGCCGCCGCGATCGAAGCCCTGTGCAATGCCTCCAGGGCGCCGAGGCCGCCGAAATGGAAGCCGGCGAGGAAAGTGGCAATGAAACTGTCGCCGGCGCCACACGTATCCACGACATCGACAAGCGTCGCCGGCGCATGCACGACATTCGTGCCATCGTCGAAGTAGGAGCCGCGTCGACCACAGGTCAAAACCACCTGCCTTGCGCCGGCCGCCCTGAGCCCGCCCAGCGATGGCTCGATGGGAACATCGACATCGTCCGGTCCGGACGCAAACAAAAGCGGGACACCGTCGAGCGGCAGCGCCATGTGGGCGGTCGATAGATCGATGCTGAACGGCACATGGTCCGCCACCAATCGTTGGACAAGGTGCTTGTTGGCGTTGGTGCCGAGATGCACCCAGTCGGCCCCGGCGATGACCGCATAATGCGCGGGCAGCGGCATGAAGTTTTCGCCCACACCGAAGGATTCGTGCAGGAACTTCCGGTCGCCGGATTCATCGCGCAGCAAGGTGACGGCCGTATCGCCGGGACGCCGTTCGACGTCGTCGGGGGATAGGCCGGCACCTACCAGCTCGGCAAGCACCACGTCGCCTTCGGGATCGTTCCCGACGGCGCCGAAATAGCGCGCGGACCAGCCGTTGCGCCGCCATTGCGCCGCGACATTCAAGGCATTGCCGCCCACCGTCATCAAGTTGTTGGTCAAATAGGCATCAATGCAATTGTCCCCGACCGCGATAAGCTTCTTCGACCTCATGCCGGCACCGTTGCGCGATTGAGGTATGGCGCGATGGCGCTAAGGCAGCGTGTCCAGGCTTTTACCGGATCGAGCGCGTAGGAGCCGTTGCCGAACGGCTCGAAGGTGAACTTTCCGGCATAGCCCAGGCGCGCAAGCTCGCTGATATAGTGGCCGAGCGGCAGCGTGCCCTCCCCCCACACCAGATGCCCGCCTGGCGTGCCGTCGACCAGATGGACATGCGCCAGCCGCGAGCCGAACAGGTCGACATAGCCGGCCACGGTGTCGCCGGCCGTGGCCATGGCGACAGTGTCGAGCACGACATCGACGTTGCCGGCGCCCACCTCATCCAGCATTTGGCGCAGGCCTGCCGCATCATTGACGAGGTTGCTCTCGAACCGCTGCAACGGCTCGAGCAGGCAGCGCACCCCGTTTGCGGCGGCGCGCCGGGCGATCTCGCCGATCGAACCGACCGCGCGGTCCCATGCCGGTTGCCGGGGTTCGCTCTCGTAGCCCCGGCCGGGCGTCAGGAAGAGATAGCGGGCGCCAAGCGCCGCGCAGATGTCGGCTGCACGGCAAAACCGCTCGATGCTGTCCTGGCGCAGTGCGGCGTCGCCGGAGGCGATGTTGATTGGATACAACACCTGCTCAGGCGTAAAGCACCAAGCCGACAGCTCGTTGTCGGCGAGTACCCGGCGAACGGATTCGACACGCGCGTCCGTGGCGTGGAACAGGTCCAGATGCTGGGCAATCCCCCACAGTTCGATCTCGCGCAGGCCAAAGCCTCGGATCGTCCTGGCGACCTCATCGAAGGGGAAGTGCTGGAAGCTGAAATTGGCTCCGATCAGCTGATGAGCAGCGATCTGCGGCATGAAGGCTCCTTTCGGGAATTGTTATTTGCCGATGCCTTCGGCCAAGCCACGGATGAAGTAGCGTTGCGCGCCAAAGAACACGATCACGATAGGCAGCGCCGAGATCGTCATGGCCGCGAACACCACGGCATAGTTGGTCCCGTGGGTTGCCATGATCGACGTCAGTCCGACCGGCAGCGTCTGCACATCCGAGCCGCTCGTGAAGATCATGGCGAAGAGATATTCGTTCCAGGCGAACAGGACGTGCAGGATGACGCAGGAAATGATGATCGGCCGGCACAGCGGCAAGGTGATGCGCCAGAAGATCTGACCCTCGCTGGCGCCATCCATCGTCGCCGCCTCGTCGATGTCTTCAGGCAGATCCAGCATGTAGGCGCGGATGAGGAAAGTGGTGAACGGCACCCGGAACGCCGTGTAGAGAATGATCAGCGCCCAGTAGGTGTTGTAGAGACCGAGCGCCTGCAACATCTTCACCAGTGGAATGATCGCCACCGTGGGGCTCAGCATCAAGCCGCCCAGAACGATGGCGATAACCAGCGGCTTTGCCGGCATCTTCGTGCGGGTCAGGCCGAAGGCCGTCCAGGCGCTGATCAGCACGGTGCATATGGCCGAAGCGATGGTCACCAGCACCGAGACTGTCACGTAGCCACGCACGCCCTGGTTCCATGCCTGCACGTAATTGTTCCACGACCAATGGGTGGGCAGGGCGAAGGGATCGCCGAAGATCTGCGCATTGTCCTTGAAGCCGCTCAGCGCCATCCAGATCAGCGGATAGATGACGACGACACCAAGGCAGACCAGGAATGAATAGAGCAACGTCCTGGCGATGACCGACCACACATTGACGTGCCGGCTGCGACCGGCTGCGACCATCGCACTCATAGCTGCACCCGGCGGCGCTTGGTGTACCAGAGCTGTGCCGCACCTGTGAGCATGGTCAACATGAAGATGACGGCGGCGATCGCCGCGCCATAGCCGAAATTGTCCTCGATGAAGGCCTTCTGGTAGAGCCACGTGCCCAGCACCTGGCTGCTGTTGTTGGGCCCGCCTGCGGTCATCACCATAACCTCGTTGAACACCTGGAACGCGCCCGTGATGGTGACGATGATCATCAACCCCGTCATTTCTCGGGTGAGCGGAAAGGTGATGCTCCACAGGCGGCGAAGCGGACCCGCGCCGTCGATCGTTGCGGCATCGTAGAGGTCGCGCGGGATCTTCTGGATGGCAATGGCGAACAGCAGCGTCGAATAGCCAAAACCCTGCCATTGGCTCATGGCGATGATGCCATAGATGGCGGTGTGCTCATTGCCGAGCCAAGGCATGACGAGCTGGCTCAGTCCAACACGGCTGAGGGCGGCATCCAGCAAGCCGATCTGCGGCTGGTAGATGAAATAAAACAGCAGGCCGGTCACCGTGATCGAGATTGCCGACGGCACGAAATAGACGGCGCGCCACAGCCGGCGCCAGCTTTCGCTTTTCAGGTCCTCGATAATGGCCGCCAGCAGGAACGCGCCGAAGACCTGGAAGATGACGGAGATGAGAGCGTAGAGGCAGTTGTTCCACAGCGCCAGCAGCACGACCGGGTCGTGTAGCAGCCGGTCGTAATTGGCGAGGCCGACATTGGTGACCTCGCCGGTGTAGATGTCCTGGTCGGTGGTGCTGACGATGAAATTGTCGACGATCGGATAATAGACGAACCAGCCGATGAGGATGAGCGCGATCGCCGCCCATCGCAACGACAACAGGTTGGCGAAGCAGGCCCGCCGGCTCTTTGGCCGTTGCGGCCTGGCGACGCCGATGTCGGCGCCGCTGTCCACTGTGTCCGAGGCCCTTGCCATTCTCACCTGCTTTATTTGGCCGCGGATGCGGCTTTGCGCACCTCGTCCATCACTTGCTCGGGCGTCATCGAGCCGCCCGCCAGCGCCTGCAGGCTGGACAGCCAGACGGCGGCGACGCGCGGTGGGTTGGCCGTATCCAGCCAGGGCATGAGGTATGAGGCGGCGTTGATATCCTTGAGGCCACCGACCACAGCCGCGCTCATGTTCGATTCCGAGGCGCCGCCGATGGTGGCGCTCGGCTGGCCATAGGGTGGCGCAGACAGCACCTGCGCATTTTCCTTCGAAGTCACGAACTTCATGAAATCGATCGCCAGCGGGATGTTCTTCGATGCCGCATTGATCATGTAGCCCTCCGGCGCGCCCTCGATCGACCTGGCGTCACCCTTGGCGCCGGCGGGCACCGGCAGCCGGAAGAATCCGAAATCGGCGGGCTTTAACGCCGACTCCGGCGTGGCGGCCTGATCGAACTCGATGATCTCCTGGTAGTACATGGCCGACTGCGCGTTGGTGAAGGCCTGGAGAGCCGAGGCATAGGATGTGCCGTTGACGCCGGCGCCATCGGTGCAGCGCTCGACAAGCTGGCTGAACTGCTTGAGTGCTGCGATATAGCCTGGGTCGGTGTATTGGGCGGTGGCCGGATCGAAGTCGCGTTCCAGCGTTCCCTGCGGCACGTTGTAGGCGAGCAGCTGGCCTGCAAAGTGGATTGCCGGCCAGGCCTCCTTGTTGCCGAAGGAGATCGGTGTCACGCCGGATTTGCGGATGGCGTCGCAGCTGGTCAGCAATTCCTCGAAAGTGCCGGGTGCCTTGAGGCTGAGCTTGGCGAAGATCTGCTTGTTGTAGCCCATGAACTTGGCATCCTGGTAAAGCGGAATGCCATAGAACTTGCCGTTGTATTGGAACGCCTTGACGGCGGCTGGAGACAGCGACTTGCCCCACTCGGTATCGGCAGCAATGACGGGCGTGAGATCAACGGCGCGATTGCCGCGCACGAAATTGCCACCCCAGCTGCCTGTCCAGGAGAAATAGATATCGGGCAGCGAGTTGGAAGCGACCAGCGTCTTGGTCTTGCCCTTCACGCTGTCGTCGCTCTCCTGGATAAGTTCGACCTTCACATCCGGATGGAGCTTCTCATAGGCCTGTGCCAGGTTGACGAAATAGGGCGACAGCTGTTGCAGCCCGAACTTCGTCAGGACCGAAAGCGTGCCGGTGTATTCCACCTTGGCGTTTGGGTCGGCCGTGACAGCCGGCGAAGCGGCGGAACTGCCGCTTATCGACAACCCCAATGATGATACCGCGGCCACCGTGACCGCCACGATTTGCAGCGAACGTTTCATGGATAGCTCCTTCAGAGGTGAGAGGGGATCAATATTCCACGCGTTTGTAGTAGCGACGGGTGGTCAGCGGGTGGTTGCGCAGCACCTCGAGATGGGCGCTCAGCCGCTCGAGCAAGGTGGCGAGCAGAACCGGCGAGATCATGCCGCGGACCTTTGCGGAGATGCCCGGCAACTTGACCGAGGCCGCGTCCAGCGTGCGAACGCGGTCCGTGTAGCGCTTGGCGAAGTTCTCGACCCGGTCGGCCAGGGGCCGAAGGGCATCTTCGCCCTTGAACACGAAAACGCTGACGCCCGGCTCGACCAACTCGAGCGTACCGTGGAAGAAGTCGGCGGCGTGCACCGGGCGGGTGCGAATCCACTGCATCTCTTCGAGGATGCACATGCCGTAATAGTGTGCCTCTGGCCACACCGAGCCGGCGCCGGTGAAGATGTGATAGGTATCGTCCTTGATTGTCTGGGCCAGTTCGGCCGCCCTGTCCTCAAAGGCAGCCTTGGCGTCGGCAAGCAGATCCGGCAGCAGTTTGAGTTCGGCGACAGTGCCATCAAAATCATCATATTCGCCGCGCTCTTCCAGCAGGGCCAGGACGATCAGCAGCGTCTGCAGGTAGAAGGATTCCGACGAGGTGTCGTCTTCGGCGAAGTTCGTGAAATTGTGGCCAGCCTCCCGTGCGATTGGCGTATCCGAATGGCCGGTGAGCGAAATCGTGCGCACACCACGTTTTTTCAGAAAGGCCATGAGCTCGACGCCTTCCTTGGTCGTGCCCGACAAGGACGGGATGACCACCACGGCCTTGCTGTCGAGACCGGCGGGCGGATCGATCACGACCTGCGCCGGATAGGCACCGCTCACCGGGAAGGTAGAACAGCGCTGCGCCAACTCGATCGCGGGCAAGGTTAGAAGCTGCACGCCGCCGGTGCCCATGAAAAACAGCCGCTCGACGCCATCTGCCAGCAGTGTGCGCATGAGTGAGCGAACCTCACCTGCGACGGCGACGGCCCCGCTTTGGATCTTCACGAAGCGGTCCCTATCGAAGTTCAGCATGACGTTTTCCTTGTATTTCGCATGTGACAGGCCTCTAGCCCGCCTTAGGCGTCGGTGGGCCGTCTAGCTCGTTTTTCCGATGTGAGATCGATCTCACAAGCAATAATGGGCACGCAATTTCGCCAATGGCAAGTCCTTTAGACGAAATTCTCCGAAATCGAGGGGTTTGCTCTTTAGCGCACAGCGCGCCGGGCAACCGATCCGCGTACGATCAAGCGGGTCTGAAATCGGGTACGGCGCGGTGCAACCTTTTTGCCGGCAAGCCGCTCCAGCAGATATCTGGCGGCGAGCGGTCCGATCTCGGAGATGGGTTGCGCCACGACCGTTATCTGCGGATCGGTGAACGTGGCGAGGTTGAAGTCATCGAAGCCAACCACCGACACATCATGCGGAATCGAGAGCCCCATTGAACGCAGGCCAAGAAGCGCGCCTTGCGTCATGAGGCTGTCCACCGTGAACAGTGCGGTCGGGCGATTGCGCCGGCTGAACAGGCGGATCGTGGCTTCGATGGCGTGCTCGACGGTCGAGCGCGATACGCCGATGAGCGCTTCATCGATTGCGATCCCATGCGAGTGGAGCGAGTTTTGGTAGCCAGCCAAGCGTTCCTGTGCCGTAAAGATGCGTGACTCGTCGCGCAAAAGACCGATCCGGTGGTGACCGTTGCCAACTAGATAGTCCACTGCCTCGCGTGCCCCGCCCTCGTTGTCGACGACGACGCTGTCGCATTGCAGGTCCTTTACCACGCGGTCGATGAGCACGATCGGTGCGCCTTCGCGGGCCAGTTGCACAATATGCTGGCTGTCGGTTGCAGACGTTGGGGCAAGGATGAAGCCGCGAATGCTGAGCGAGCGAAGGCTCTCAAGCAGTTCTTTCTCCTGTTCTACATTCTCCTCGCTGCTGGCAATCAGAAGATTGTGGCGGTGCTTGCGCAGTTCCACCTCTATGTCGTGCGCGATTCGGGCGAAGAACGGATTCTGGATATCGCCGGGCACGAAGCCTATGATCGGCAATTGTCCGCTGCGCAGCGCCTGCGCGACGAGGTTGGCCCGATAGCCCAGCCTTTCGGCTGCCTCAACCACGCGGAGCGCCGTCTCGTCGCCAACGTAACCATAGCTGTTGAGCGCCCGGGCGGCCGTGGCGCGCGACACCTTAGCCGCTGCGGCAACGTCCTTTAGTGTGATTCCTTTCTGGGCCACAGGTAACCGTCCTTCTTGGATCTGAACATTGCGTCAGATCATTCTCGGCTCGTCTTGCCGGCATCGTTGTGCGGCATATCGGACGATTCTCAAACTGCGAACATAGCTTTCGCAACTCCTTGCCACCTAATCGAGATACGCGCGCTGTTTGGCTATCTGGAAATTTGATCCACGAATGCACCTACATGTTGTGCAGTCAGTTCATTGCCTTGCACTGCCAGCATGCGGCATGAGTTCACGCCATGGTCCAGGCGGCCTCCCTGGCATCGATCATAACACCGATGGAGACGACTAGCCTTGCCGCCAAACTCGTCCAGCGATTGGAGGCGAGCTTTCAAAAAGGCCGAGCCAGACGCTCAAGGCCCGCTGCACGGAGAGCCACAGGCTGGGAGACTCTGAGCAAATCGGGAATCTGAGTCGCTTGCTCTGAACCGTCGGCATCATGCTGCTAACCGGTTTTGATCCTTCGGGGCTCCGCATTGGCAATAGCGACGAAAATGCTGTCGAGCAGACCCTTGTCGCGGAAGGAACTTGCCAAGCAAGGGCACCTCGGCCAAGTACGCAAACAACGCCCGGAGACGAGGCGCATCCGGCAGCACCCTTTTGGGGCCAGATAGAGACTCAGAAACCCAAAGCTTTCATCTTCCCGCTATTGAAACGGAGGACTCGATCGTGACGCGTGCGCCCGACCATCGCCAACGGTGGGCTCCAAACTGATCGAAACTTCTCGTCGACCTTTGCAAGGTGATTGATCATCGGGGAGACCAAAGCCGAAACACTGGGGTTGGTGTCTCCAGTGACGCTGAACGAAGCTTCAGGGAAAATCCCAAATCTGCCGATTTCCCTGGCGCTGTCATTGCAACGATCGAGACAATCAGGGAGACCGGACCGGAGGCACGAGACGCCGCGTCCTTCCGTGGGGTCGCTCCTCCAAACCGTTTGACGCAATTTAGAGATGTTGCCTTGACCCCGCACTAGCGTCTACTGCATCTCCCAGCGGGAGCGTCACCAATGGCGAGAAAGTCTGTCCGACGCAAGTCAACGATTTATGATATCGCGGTGGCGGCAAAGTCGTCCCCGACCGCCGTCAGTCTCGTCCTCAATGGCTCGTGGCAACAGCACCGGATCAAGGCGGAAACCGCAGCGACCATCCTCGATTGGGCTGAGCGGCTTGGCTATGCTGTCAACCTCAAGGCACGAGGATTGCGGCTTTCCCGATCCGGACTCGCTGGAATGATCTTGCCACATTACCGCAATCGCTTCTTCGCCGGATTGGCCGAAGCCTTTGAAGCGGAATCCCGCGTCCACCGCTTGTGCCCGATCGTCGTCAGCACCCATCGCAATCCTGATAACGAGTTGAGTGTGACGGAAACCCTGCTGGCTCAGCAGGTGGAATTTCTCTTCCTTGCGGGCGTTCGTGACCCCGATCCGCTGAATGATCTGTGCCGGGCAGCGGGCGTCCGGTGCATCAACATCGATCTGCCAGGCCGCCGGGCTCCCTCAGTTGTTTCTGACAACTACGGGGGCGCCAAGGCGCTCACAGAGATCATTGTTCAGAAATTGAAAGAACGAGGGGGCTCCACCGAAGATCTCTTCTTCTTTGGCGGGGTCAGCGATGATGACGCAACACGTAGCCGTTTGCTGGGTTTTCACGATGCGCTGGCAGCGCATGGGATTGTTACGGGCCCGGGCACGATTGACTGCTGCGGATACGCACCGACCAACGCTGCTCGGTCTCTCGCTGCACGATACGCTCAGCTTGGGCATCTGCCCTCAGGTATGTTCGTCAACGGCGTGACCGCTCTTGAAGGAACATTGCGGTTCACTTCGACACTAGCCTCAAGTGAGCTTGGACGGGTTGTTGTCGGAAGCTTCGACTGGGATCCATTCGCGGCGCATTTGCCCTTCGATGTGACCATGGTCCGACAGAATGTCGAGGTGATGATTGCTGAAGGATTTTCGCTTCTCGAGAATTATTCGATAGACCACTTTCCGCTGGTGACCGTACCGACCAGCTTTGGGCGAACCGGAGAGCATGACGGCGCCCAAGAAGATTGGGATTCGGCATCCAAATCGAGCATCGACCACTAGCAATTCTTTGTCACGAGACATCGTTGCAGAAGTTCAACTCCGTTCATCAGCACCTCGGATCTGGGTAGCACCGCCTCCACCCAAGGCTCGCGGGCGATCGCATGTCGTTCTTCGGGTGCAGCCTGAGTGCGAAGGGCGGATCGTTTACATCAATCGAGAAATGTTTTTAGACGCTGGTGGCGTGACCGCCTTGCTAAATCTATTTAGCACCTTGACCGGCCGGCATTCAAAGTCTTTTATGGCGCGTTCTGGGAGGAATGCGGCGCCGAGTGCGTCAATGCCGTCGGGCACAAAGGGGTGGGCCAAACAAAGCCGACATGGGCAATAGGCAACTGAAAAACTCGTCAATCAGGGAGGAATTAAATGTTAGCAAAAACTATACTCGCGGCAGCGTTCGGCGCAGCCCTTTCGGTCGCCACAATGAATGCTGCGCTGGCAAAGGACGTCAAGGTTGGAGTTGTCGTGAAGATCGGCGGCATTCCCTGGTTCAATGCCATGGAAACGGGAATAAAGGAAAAGTCGAAAGAGCTTGGCGACGACGGCTTCATGGTCGGGCCGACCAGCGCCGACCCGGCACTTCAGGTCCGCGCGATCGAAGACCTGATAGCTCAGGGCGTCAGCGTAATTGGCGTCGTGCCGAATGATGCAAACGTTCTCGAGCCGGTTCTAAAAAAGGCGCGCGACACGGGCATCAAGGTCATAACCCATGAATCGCCAGACCAGGTGAACGCTGATTGGGACTTCGAAATGGTCTCGGCCGTTGGTTTCGGTGAGGCCCATGCCAAGCTATTTGCCGAGAAAATGGGCGGCAAAGGCAAGTACGTTGTGTACGTAGGTTCTCTTACTGTGCCCGCACACAATGCCTGGGCCGATGCTGCAATCGCCTACCTGAAGAAGAACTTTCCCGACATGCAGATGGTTGGCGACAGATATGGCGTCGCCGAGAGCGCCGATGACAGCCGAAAGACGGCTCTGGATGTGCTTGCCGCCAATCCTGACCTCGGCGGCTTCCTGACGTTCGGCAGTCAGGGACCGATCGGCGCCGGACGCGCGATCGAGGAGCAGAAGCTTGGTGACAAGGTGGTTCTTGTCGGTTCATTCTCGCCTAGCCAAGGCAGCGCAATGCTCAAATCCGGCATTATTGACGGCGGCTATATGTGGAATCCTCTGGAAGCGGGCAAAGTATTCGTAACGATGGCTGATTTTCTGGCGGGCGGCGGTGAAATTACCGACGGCATGACGATCGAAGGTCTGGGTGTCGTTCACCCTGACTTCAAAACCGGCACCATCATCGTGGACGCTGTGCAGCCTATCACGGTCGAAACGGTCGATGGTCTTGCAGCCCTAGGGCTTTAGATGGCGGACCATGGCTGGCGTGCCGGGGTGGCAAATCAATCCCGGCACGCCCCATCCTTGTCATTTCAGAAGGGCCCGCCGTGAACCTCGTCGCGTCTACGACGCAGGACCTCCCATCGGTTCTGTCGTTTAGCAACATAAGCGTCACATTTGGTGGCGTTAGAGCCCTCCAGGATGTCGCCTTCGAGGTTCTCCCGGGTGAAGTGCAATGCATCGCCGGTGAGAACGGCAGCGGCAAGAGCACCCTGATCAAGGTAATCACCGGCGTTTGTCAGCCGCTAGCCGGCGCAAACATGTCGATCGCCGGAAAGTCTGTCGACATCATGTCGCCGGCTGCGGCGCGCAGCGCCGGGGTGGAAGTCATCTGGCAGGACCTCGCACTGTTTCCTGAAATGACAGTCGCGGAAAATATCGGGATCAGAACTGTCCTCGGCAACATGCCTCGGCTCGTCGATCATTCGCGCATTCGCGAGGTGGCGCGAGGGCTGTTGGCGCGGCTTGGCGCCGACCTCGATGTCGACGCGCCTCTGCGTAGCTTTGCAATCGCCCAACGTCAGATCGTCGCCATCGCCCGGGCGCTCGCCGGCGATGCGAAGGTTATTTTCATGGACGAGCCCACATCGTCGCTTACTCAATCGGAAACAGACCGGTTGCTCGCGATCGTTCGAACACTCTCGAATGAAGGCATGGCCATCGTCTTCGTCAGCCATCGCCTTGCGGAAGTTCTGGAGATCTCAAGTCGCGTCACCGTTCTGCGCGACGGTAAGGTCGTTGGGGTGTTCCCGACCGCCGGAATGACCCAATCACGCCTCACCGAACTGATGACCGGCAAGACGTTCGACCAAACCGTGAGCACGAGAAACCTTAGTGGATCACCCGTCGTGTTGAAGATCGATCGATTGACCCGCGCAGGCGACTATGACGACGTTTCGCTGACAATACGGCGAGGTGAAACGCTTGGCCTGACCGGGCTACTCGGCGCCGGTCGCACAGAACTCGCGCTTTCTATTTTCGGCATGCTGCGCCCAGACCGCGGCAGCATCGCACTCAACGGGACGGTTCTTCATCTGAACTCCAACCGCGACGCAATCCGCGCGGGTATTGGATATCTCTCCGAAGACCGCTTGTCCCTTGGTCTCATACAAGCTCAGTCCATCGCCGACAACGCCGTTATCCCGGTGCTCGACAAGATCCTTGATCGAGGGCTGATCTCCTCGGAGAAGAAGGACGCGCTCGTCAATCATTGGATCGAGGAATTGGCGATAAAAGTCGGGCGGCAGACCGATGCGATTTCCACGCTCTCGGGCGGCAACCAGCAAAGGGTGGCCATCGCCAAATGGCTGGCGGTCGGCCTGAAACTGATCATTCTTGATTCGCCAACCGTGGGGGTGGACGTTGGCGCGCGGGCCGGCATCTTCGAGATTGTCGCCAAGCTCGCTGCCGAAGGCCTGGCGATTCTGCTGATATCCGATGAAGTGCCGGAGGTCTATTTCAACGCCGATCGTATCCTTCATATGGCTGCGGGCAAGATAGTCGCCGAATACGATCCGCACGCCATCCCGCTCGGCGACCTGGAAGCTGCCGTCTATGCGTAACCGCGGCAAGCTCTTCCGGGCTCATCCCACCGAGACATGGCTCGTTGTGGTTCTTCTCATCATGAGCGCAGGTCTCTCCGTTGCGAGCGACAAATTCTTCACCATTGCCAATCTCTTCAATCTGCTCAACACAAGCTCGACAAATCTGATCTTCGCGGTTGGGCTGCTGGTGGTGTTGATCGCTGGGGGCATCGACATCTCCTTCGCTGTGGCCGCGTCAGTGGTTCAATACGTTGTGGCGCTGGCTCTAGCCCAAATGGGAGGTGGTGATTGGTTCATCGGCCTCACCTTGGCGGCAATTGTCGGGATCGCCCTGGGTGCGGTGAACGCCGGCCTCATCTACTATTTCCAGATCATTTCAATCGTTGTCACCATCGCCACCTTCAATATTTTTTTCGGCCTTCTGATGTTCTTCACGCACGGTGTATCGATCTACAATCTGCCTGCATGGTGGACGCATCGCACTGTGCTTTTCGAGTTCCAACAGGCGAATGGCAATTGGGCCGAGCTAACACTGCCGGTTGCGATCATGGCGGTCTGCGTCGCCGCCACCTGGGGGCTTATCCGGTATACCACCACGGGACGGCAGCTATACGCTTTTGGCGATAACCCGGAGGGCGCCCGTCGCCTCGGTATCAACATCGCGGCGATGCACTTCATTGCCTTCGGCTGGCTTGGTTTGATGGCCGGGATCGCGGGACTTGTGCAGGTGCACTATTCCCAGGAAATCGTGCCCAACGCATTGGTGGGGCGCGAGCTGGACGTGCTGGCAGCTGTTGTCCTTGGCGGTGCCAGGCTGGGTGGCGGGCGCGGCACCGTGCTCGGTTGCATCCTTGGCGTGTTTCTTGTGTCGGTGACGCAAAACGGGCTGAACCTCCTCGGCATCTCTCCCTATGCTTTCAAGATGATCGTCGGGGCGATCATCTTGATTGCCATCACGCTGTCCAACGCGCCGCTCGGGCATATCCTCGCGGGCTTGCGGCAGAGGATGGGTACATGACGCAGCGCGTGCTCGAAACTGGAGCGCTACGGCACGGATTCTTGCGCCGTCTTGCCGGCACGTTGGGCGCCGAGAATATCGGACTTTTGCTGGCATTGATTTTGGTGATTGCATTCTTCGGATCTCTCTCGCCGCGATTCCTGTCCAAAGCTACCTTTGAATCGGTGGCCTTCCAGTTGCCTGAACTTGGACTGCTTACGCTCGCGATGTTGATGCCGATCATCTCGGGCGGCATCAATCTCGCCGTGACGTTCACGGCCAATCTCTGTGGCCTCACGCTCGCCTGGGTTCTTCAGGCCAACGGAGGACCGGACGCAAGCATCTATGCCTTTCTACTCGGTTCCGTTCTTGCGGTCGGCGTTGGCACGGCAAGCGGCTTGGTCATGGGCCCGGTGATAGCCTATACCGGCGCGCACCCCATCCTCGTTTCGCTCTCGGTGATGATTTTCCTGCGCGGCCTTGGCGAGTTTCTGACCCGCGGCGCCGATATTTCGGGCTTTCCCGAATTCATCCAGCCCCTGGGCCACGGCAGCATCGTCGGCATTCCTGTCCCGCTGCTGATACTGCTCGGCGCAGTCATCGTCTGGCATGTTTTGATGACCCGAACCAGGCTTGGCTTTTCAAACTATATGGTCGGCTCCAACATCGAGGCGACGCGCTATTCCGGCATCTCGACGCGACGCGTGATCATTCTGATCTACGCGCTGTCTGGCGCCATGTGTGCGTTGGCCGGCATTATCATGATGGCACGATTCAATTCCGTCCGTGTCGGCCATGGCGAGTCCTATGTGCTGATTACGGTGCTTGCCTGCTTTTTGGGCGGGGTGAATCCGTTTGGCGGCTTCGGCAAGGTCGTTTCGGTCTTCCTAGCCCTCATCGTTTTGCAGTTGCTTTCTTCGGGACTGAATCTCTTGGGCGCCAGCCAGCACCTGGCCACAGCCATTTGGGGCATCATGCTGATCGGCGTCATGATCTTGCGGTGGGCTGCCGGGCAGCTCAATTTCATGAGGATAACACGATGAAGGGTTTTGGCGTTCATACGAGCATGTGGACGAGTGGTTGGTCCGTAGAGGGCGCCGAGCACACTGTAGCGGCGGTGAAAAAATACGATCTCGATTTCATTGAAATTTCGCTGGCCGATCCATTTTCTTGCGATGCCGATCACACCCGCAAGCTGCTGGCGGCAAATGGCATGCAGGCGGTGTGCTCGCTAGGGTTGCCCGAATATGCGTGGGCATCGCGCCACCCACAGGAGGCGATTGACTTTCTCAAGGTGGCTATCGACAAGACGGCCGACATCGGAGCCCAGGCGCTATGCGGCGTAATCTATGGCGGCATCGGCGAGCGTACTGGCGTGCCACCTACGCAGGACGAACTTGATAACATTGCGAAAGTGATGACGTCCGCCGCCGCGCAAGCCAAGTCTCGCGGCATCGAACTCGGTGTTGAAGCCGTGAACCGCTACGAGAACCACATCATCAACACCGCGGCTCAGGCGGTGGCACTAATCGAGAGAGTCGGCGCCGACAATATGTTCGTGCACCTTGATACCTATCACATGAACATAGAGGAGAAAGGTATGGGCAACGGTATTATCGTCGCCCGCGATTACCTCAAATATATCCACCTCTCCGAGTCTGATCGCGGCACCCCAGGCGAGGGCAATTGCAATTGGGATGAGACGTTCGCAACGCTGGCCGCGATCGGCTTCAAGGGCGGGCTCGCGATGGAGAGCTTCATCAACATGGATCCGCGTCTGGCGTTTGGCCTCAGCGTGTGGCGTCCGGTGGCCGAGAGTGAAGCGGTTGTAATGGGCAACGGTCTGCCGTTCTTGCGCAACAAGGCACGGCAGTACGGGCTGATCGCATAAGTTACATCGCCATGCGAGATCGAAACTCGGCACATCATGAGCCGACTGCATCGACATTGCGGCGACTGCCTTCGAAGCAGGAGCCGCTTGAGAGGCAATATTGCGGCGTTTTAGATCCCGGCCTTCGGCTGCCCCCCGGGCGCAAGCAGCCAACCGGTCGGCGATCGCAACTGCCGTGAACAATCTATTTCACCGGCTCGGGCATCACAGCCTGCCTTCGGCGGTTGCGAGCCGGCCCCGCATCAATTCGCGGCGCTTTCGAAACTCTGTGTATTCCTGGTCGGCCAGTACCCCGATCAGGATCACCGATCCACTCACGGCAAAGTTGAGTGAGGAGGGAATGCCTAGAAGATTGACAAGGTTCTGAAGCACCTGCAGCAAGATCGTTCCAAGCACCACACCAATGATTGAGCCTTCCCCGCCCCGCAACGAGAACCCTCCAAGGACGGCGGCGGCGATGGCGTAGAGCTCGTAGAAATTGCCGTGCGAGCTTGGCAGGATCGAGCGTGTGTACATTGCGAGAAAGATGGATGACAGCGCCGTCAGCCCGGCGCAGATCACATAGGCGCAGATGATAACCCGGCCGGTACGGATTCCCGAAAACCGCGCGGCCTCTTCATTTTTGCCGACGGCGTAGAGGTATAGTCCGAAGGCGGTACGGTGCAGAACGACCAACATCACCGCCGCCAGGACAAGCAGGAAGACAAAAGAATGAGGAATGGGAATGGAGGTAGGCATTGTTGGTAAGAACCGAAACCAGATCGGTGCGACCGGTGGTGAGATATTCCAGATCCTCGAAGCGGGTTTCGTAGGGAAAGCCTGCCGTCGCATCTTGGTGTTGCCCTGCTGCTCGCCGGCATGAAGATCGCCCGCACCATCCTGCGTCAGCCGGCCCTGCAGGCGGTGATCGCCGAGGAGCTGTCGCTGGGCGGGGCCGCCGACCTTTCCGATCAGTCCATAACAGACCACATCCTCGAACACGCCAAAACGGTCTATCACCCCTGCGGCACCTGCCGGATGGGCAGCGATGACCAGGCGGTGGTCGACCCGCAATTGCGCGTGCGCGGCGTGCCGCGCCTACGCATCTGCGACGCCTCGATCATGCCGCGTCTCATCAGCGGCAAAACCAACGCGCCGGTGATCATGATCGCCGACCGCTGCGCCGATTTCATCCTCGGCAGCGCTTAGCGAAAAACGGGCAGCCGAGAGAAATCCAGGCTGTTTTGAGACGGTGTATCTGTCCAGCGCATGCAGCGACTTGTCGCGACCGAAACCGGACAGCTTGACTCCGCCGGGCGGCACGGTGATGTCGGCGCCGCCATACATTGCATAGGTCCTATCAAATCGAGACTGGGACAGCGATGCCAACGCGCTGCTGTTGGCCGCCAGAAAGCTGGTGCGGATACGCCTGGAGAAATTCAGGCGATGCAGGCAGCTTCACCAGACGCAGCAGTTCCAGCAGCATCCATGACGGCGCCGAAGTCGCGCCCGGCTTCCAGATCATCGCTGCGCCGGCCACACGCCCGGCCACTCGGTCTACCTCGCAAACTACGGCAAGGAACAGCGCATGATTTCGGCCGACACGATGTATGTGCCAGCGCTGCTGGCGCCGCATCCGGAGTGGCAAGGCAGCTACGACCAGGACGGGCCGATGGCGATCACCACGCGGCACAAGCTGATCGATCGCGTGATTGCCGACAACATCCGGATCTCGGGCGGGGGCTCTCAGAGAGGTTCCTGCTATTGCTGCTGCAGGCCGGTGATCATGGCAATGATCTGGTTCTTATCGGTCTTCGCGGTCTCGCGAATTCCAATCTGCTTGCCACGCCTGAGAACACAGATGCGGTCGGAGAGCTTGAAGACCTGGTCGAGGCTGTGGCTGATGATCAGGATGCCGACATTGCGCTGCTTCAGCGACTGGACGATAGCCTCCACCCGGGCGGTTTCGGCAACGCCCAGCGCCGCCGTCGGCTCATCCAGCAGGATCAGCTTGCTTGCCCAATGCGTGGCGCGCGCGATCGCAACGCCCTGGCGCTGGCCGCCGGAGAGATCGCGGATAGTGGCGTGGGCGGAGGGGATGCGCACGTCCAGTTCCTTCACCAGTTTCTCGGTCTCGTCGATCATGCGGCGGCGGTCGAGCAAACCGAGGCGGTTCAGCGGCTCGCGGCCGAGGAACATGTTCATGTAGACCGTCTGCTGGTCGGCCAGCGCCAGGTCCTGGTAGACGACCTCGATGCCGTGCGCGCGCCCCATGGTGGCATTCGACATCGTCACCGGTTTTCCTTCGATGACGATGGTGCCGGACGAGGGCGGGTGGACCCCCGAGACGATCTTGACCAGCGTCGACTTTCCGGCGCCGTTGTCGCCGACGAGTGCAACGATCTCGCCCGGGAAAACCTCGAGCGAAAAACTCTCGATCGCGGTGATGCCGCCGAAATTCTTGCGAATGTCGTGCAGCTGAAGGATGGGCGCGCTCACCGTCATGTGTTTCTCCTAGACTGGCCAGGCATAGGGTTCACCGAAGCCGTTCTCGATGGTTTCCACTTTCGGATTGTCCGTCGAAATGCCCGACACGCCGACAATATGGGCGCGGGTGACGAAGGCCTGGCCACGGAAGCCGAACACGGCGCTGTCGCCAGGCTTCGGCGCGTTCGCGCCGGCGGCATCGATCATGGCGTAATAGTCGATCGCCGAGGGCGGCGGCACCTCGACGCTGCGCAGTGCCGAGCCTGCCGTTGTCGGTTCAGCCGAGACGATCGCCTTGACGTCGTAGTCGGGGAAGATCGGATCGATGTAGAAGCCGCCGCCAAGGCAATAGGCCTTGCCGCCGGAGAGATGCGAGACCTCGGCGAGATAGAGCACCGACGGCAGCTCCGGCAAATCTTCCATGACATGCAGCGCGGTGGTGCCATGTAGTCCATTGCCGGGCTCGCACTGCGTCGCGCCGGCCTCGGCGAGTGCCGCCAGCATAACGCTCGACGTGGTGCCCGGCGCGTTGATCTCAATGTCCTTGCGGCCTGCCTTAGCCAGCGCTTCCGCAGCTTTCGCGAGCGTCGCCAGATTGGGGGTCGGCAGCACTTTTCGCGAAGCATGGTCGAACAGCAGAGCAGGGAAAGTGGTGATGCCGGCGAAACGGCCGCCTTCGACGGCATCCAGCCGGTCGGCGACATCGATAATGTCGGCGGCATTGAAACCGCCTTCATGGCCGCGATAGAAGATATCGCCTTCGGCGGCGATGCGGGCCAGCAGATGCTGCACATAGCCGGCCGCCTTGGCGCCTGTTGCCGCTTCCCCAGCCTTGGTATCATTGAACACGGTCCAGTAGTCCGGCTTGAAGGTTTTCGCCGCAGCCGCCGCTTCGAATTTTGCGACCTGCTGGAGATGGCCGAGATGGCCAAGCTTCATGCCTGCCTTGTGGGTGGCGCGGGCGCAAGCCATGTCGACGGCGACCGCGCGGTCAATGCCGCCGCGCATCACAGCCCGGCAGAACGACGAGGAGCGGCCGACCTGCTTGGTCATGGCGAAGATCTTCAGGCCGTTGCGGTTGGCCTCGCTCTTGAGAACCCGCGCATTGGCCTCAACCGTGTCGAGATCGAGCACATAAGCATTGGCCGGCAGCTTACCTTGCTGGTGCAACCGGATAGCTGATTCGATGAAGGCGGGGTTGCGGCGGCGCAAAATGTCGAGAAACATGGATGGCTTCCTTCAGCGGTTCTTTTCGCGCAGCGACACGGCGACTGCGGTCAGGATGATGAGGCCGCGCACGATCATCTGGTCGGAGACCGACAGGCCCATCAGGATCAGGCCGTTGTTGAGCATGCCCATCATCAACGAGCCGACCAGCGCGCCGACCACGGAGCCCTTGCCGCCATTGAGCAGCGTGCCGCCGACGATGACGGCGGCGATGACCGTCATCAGGTCGGTTTCGCCGAGAGTATATTTCGCCGCCTGCAGGCGACCGGCATAGAGCAAGCCGGCAAGACCGGCGAGCCCGCCGCTGATGGTCAGCACGGCGAGCCTGATCCTGGGCACGCTGATGCCCGATACGCTTGCGGCGCGGGCATTGTCGCCGGTCGCCAGCACATGCGCGCCGAAACGGGTTTCGCGGAACACCAGGTGGCCGATGGCCACGGCAATCACCGACCACCAGACGAGTGAGGGGACACCGAGCAGCGAGCCGGAACCGAAGAAGCCGGTGAACGCTTCGTTGGTCACCGAGATCGAGCGAAGGTCTGTCATCGAACGCGAAACGCCGGCGAACAGGCCGAGCGTCGCCAGCGTCACCAGGAAGGAGGGCAGCCTGACATACGCCACCAGCACGCCGTTGATGACGCCGATCAGCAGGCCGGCGCCGAGGCCGGCGACTATCCCTGCCGGCATGCCGTACGCGTTGATGGTGACGGCGGCTGCAAGGGCCGCCACCGCCACGATCGAGCCGATCGACAAATCTATTTCGCCGGCCGACATGACGAAGACCAGGCCGATGGCCATGATCGTCACCGGCGTCGTCTGCAACACGATGTTCGATAAGTTTCGGACGGTGAGGAAGCCGCTGTCCCTCAGCACAATGGCGAAGAACAGGAAGATCGCCAGGAAACCGAGGTAGACGACATATTGCTGCAGATTGAAGCGGCTGGCGAAGCTGCTACCGGCGCTGGTGTTGGCACTGGACATTTTATTCCTCCGGTGGTGAGCGCTTCGCCTCGAGCCTATTTCACCGCGTCCGCGATAGCCGCCGGTACGTCCCTGTTGAGGGACTTCTTCCAACCGTCCTTCACCGTGTCCTTGGTGACGGCGATGGAATCTACGGCATAGAATGGTTCGGCCTTCTTGCCGACCAGAGAACCTGCCGAGGCGCGCGCCAGCGTCACGCCAATGCTGTAGGCCTCGTCGGCGACGAGGGCCGCGATGTTGCCGCCCTTGACCATGTCGAGCGCGGCAGGCTCATTGAGGTCGAGCGTGACAATCTTGGTGTGCGTGTTGCCGGCACCGCGCAAGGCCGAAAGCACGCTCAGCGCCGGTTCGGCCCAGGTGACATAGATGCCGTCCAGGTCCGGATGCTGGGTGATCATCGCCTGGGCGATGTCTTCGCTGCGCGCCGGGTCGGCCATGCCGGCCTCGGCCTCGATCTTCATATCGGGATAGTCCTGCTCGATGGTCTTCTTGAAGGCCTGGTCGCGCTGGTTGGTGACGTAGAAGTCGGCATCGTGGAAGATGTAGCCGACCTTGCCTTTCTTGCCGAGCGCCTCGGCCATGGCGATGCCGGCCTTGTTGCCCATCTGAAAGAGATCGTCGGAGACGATGGTGACATAGTCCCTGCCCTGCTTGTAGCCGGCCGGGGAATTGTCGACGAAGCCGAGCTTGACGCCGGCCTGTCGTGCCGGATCGTAGACCGAAGCTGCAGTCGCCGGATCGACGGGAAGCGACAGGATGATCGACGGCTTTTTGGCCATCACCGTCTCGATATCGGCCTTCTGTCGCGCGGCGTCGAAACCGGCATCGGTCTGCGCCACCACCTCGATGCCGAGGCGCTTGAATTCGTCATGGGCGCCGGCATTGACGGCGTTGGTGTATTCGCTCATCTCGTGCCAGACGAGGGCGGCGGTGAACTTGCCGTCCTTGATCTGCTGCTCTTCGGCTGGCGTCAGCGTAAGACTGCTCGCCGGCACCGGCTTTTCACCATTCGGTCCTGTGGTGACGCCTTCGGCGGCGAAGGCGTGCATGGCTAGCAGGCTCGCCACCGTCGTTATGATTGCAGATGCTATGCGCATGTCCCGATTCCCCTTTTTGTTGTCGAAGAAAAGCTCCGGTGCGGCGGGCCGCGCCGGAGCGAGAGCCTTACTTGAACGCGTCGAGCACCGGCTGCGGCGCGTCGCGGTTGAGCGAGTCCTTCCAGCCCTGCGCGACATTCTCCTTGGTGACGGTCAGGGCCGGGGCGACGACGAAGGCTGGTGTCGGCTGGCCAAGCAGCGACTTCATGCCGGAAGCAGCCATGGCGCGGCCGAGTTCATAGGCCTTGTCGGCGACGAGGGCTGCGACATTGCCGCCCTTGACCATGTCGAGCGCGACCGGCTCGGCGAGGTCGAGCGTGACGATCTTGGTCCTGGCGTTGCCGGCGCCGCGTAGCGCCGACAGCACGCCGTCGGCCGGCTCGGCCCAGGTCACGTAGATGCCGTCGAGATCGGGATGTTGCAAAAGCATCGCGTTGGCCAGTTCCTCGGCGCGGGCCGGGTCGGATATGCCCTGTTCGGCGACGATCTTGATGTCGGGATAGACCTTCTCGATGGTGGTCTTGAAGGCTTGGTCGCGCTGGTTGGTGACGTAGTAGGCAGCGTCGTGGAAAATGTAGCCGACCTTGCCCTTGCCGCCGATCGCCTTGGCCATCGCGTCCGCAGCCTGCTTGCCCATCTGGAATAGATCGTCAGTCACGATCGAAGCGTAGTCGGTGCCCTGCTTGTAGTCCTTGGGCAAGTTGGACAGGAACACCAGCTTGGTGCCGTCCTTGACCGCCTGGCGGAAGGCTTCTGCCGAGGTGACCGGGTCGAGCGGCAGCGCCAAGATGACGTTGGGCTTTGCGGCCAACGCCGTCTCGATGTCGCTGCGCTGGCGGGCGGAGTCGAACTGGGCATCCGTTTTGACCGCAATGGTGATACCGGCGCGGGCGAATTCGTCGGTGGCGCCGGCGGTTACCGCATTGGTGAAATCGGACGAGGTGTGCCAGAGCAAGGCAGCCTTGTAGCCCTTGTCCTTGAGCGCGGCGATGTCGGCATCGCTTAGGATCACGTCGGCGCTCGGCGTGGCGCTCTCGCCCTGCGGGCCGACCGTCTGTGCGAAAGCTGGGTTGGCGGCAAGCATCAATCCGCCGGCAAAGGCGGCGGCGATCAGTGTCTTCATCGGCATGTCAGTTCTCCCATTTTGCTTCGTTGGTGGTTCAGTCGGCCACGCCGCAATAGCGGGCCATGAAGGCGGCGAAGCCGACTATGCCGGCGAAATATTCCTCGACATCCACGTGCTCCTCGAATGTGTGGCAATTCCTGATGTCGCCGGGCGCGCAATAGACGGCAGGAATACCGAGCTGATTGATGAAGAAGGGGGACTCCGACCAGAACGGTGCGCCCTCGATGACGCCGCGTCCGCTCATTGCGCCGGCCATCGCGTCGGACAGCATGGCGACTTCCGCCCGCGTTTCGCCGATCTCGGCAGCGGTGCCGCCCAGCCTGTGGTCGCGGCCGGCGGGGTAGGCGAACTCTACCGAAATATCCGGATCGGTGATCGCGCCGCGCACGGCAGCCTCGATCTCGGCGGCGGCGGTGTCGAGGTCTTCGCCAGGCAACAGCTTACGGATCAGCGAGAGCGTGCAGCGCTCGGGAACGGCAATGTAGCCGCCGCCGGCAAGCCCGGTGATAAGCAGGAAGCCGCGCCCGACCAGTTTGTGCTCGGCGCGCGCGGCGACCTCATCCGAATGCTTCCAAAGCGCCGTCATCGCGGCATGGCTTGCACGGAGCGCATCCTTGCCGAGTTCTGGCACACCGAAATAGGCGGATTTGCCGGTAATCGAGATATCGGTGATGAAGAAGCCGATCTGCGCCGCATAAACGGCCAGGCGGGTCGGCTCGACATAGACGCTGAAATCGGGTGCTGTGACCTCGCCGGTCTCGATGCGTCCGACGAAGTGCTTGATCCCGGCGGAAATGCCGGTGCCGGGCTGGCCGCTCTCCTCGTCGCCGACGAAGGCAAAGGCGACGTCGCCCTTGAGGCGAACGCCGGCCTTGTCGAGCAGCGCGAGTGCCGCAAGCGAAGCAGTGATGCCGGCCTTGAGGTCGCCGGAGCCTCGGCCCCAGACAGCACCATCAATGATCGGGGCGGCGAACGGATCCTCACGCTCGGTGCCTGCCCAATGCTCGCGCCAGCCGTCGACATGGACGGTGTCGGTATGGCCGATGAACAGCAGGCGCTTTCCCTGGTCGGCCCCCTTGCGCTCGCCCCAGATGTTGGGCCGCCCGGGAAGGAATTCCGTCCTGGTCAGGCCGCTGAGGTCAAGGTCGCGCATCCTGGCTTCGAGGAAGTCGACGAAGTTGGCTTCGTTGCCGGTGATGCTCTCGCGGTCGATGGCGCCGCGAAACAGCGTTAGTGCGTCGTCACGGTCGAGCGCTGCCTGTAGGCGGGCGGTAATATCGTGAGTCATATCGCGGCCTCCTTCAGGGCGGCGGCCTGGGCAGGCGGCAGCGAAATCCGGCCATCAGGCGCGTCGACGCCGAACAGCGTGTTGTGCAATTGGCCAAGGCCGATTGCCGCCGCGCCGATGAGGGCTGCGCGTGCGCCAAGTTCGCTCGCCTCGACCCTGACCGGATATGGGAAGCATAGCGGCAGAAGCGCCTGCACCCTGGACAGGATTTCGGGCCGCAACCCAATCGAGCCGCCGAGGATAAACTTTTCTGGATTGGCGATTGCCGCGATTGCCGCAACGCCTTGCGCCAGATAGCGGGCAGTTTCGTCGAGCACAGTGAGCGCGTCCTTGTCGCCAAGCGCGGCATTCTCGAATATTGCCGGCACCGAGACCTGCCTGCCGGTGAGGGCGTGGTAGCGATCGGTCATGGCGTGGGTGGCCACCGCGCGTTCGAATGCGCCGGTGCGCAGTGATTCCTCGGCGAAGGGATCGGCGCCGATCGGCATAAAACCGATCTCGCCGGCGGCGTGCCCAGCACCCCGCACCAGATGGCCGCCCAGCATCAGCCCGCTGCCGATGCCGGTGCCGAGCGCGATGTAGGCGAGATTGTCGATGCCCTGGCCTTGGCCGAGCCAGTTCTCGCCAAGCACCGCGAGATTGACGTCGTTCTCGATCATCACCGCGACGCCGAGCGCTTCTTCGAAGGCATCCAGCACATTCATTGTGTCGAAGCCGGCAATGTTCGGCGCCATTAGAATGCGGCCGGTGGCCGGGTCAGGAGCGCCAGGCGCGCCGATGACGGCCAGGCGTATCTTCTTGCGCGCGACGTGCTGTCTGGCCGCCGCATCGAAGGCCAGCGCTGCAATCTGATCGACGACGAACTGGCCGCCGCGCGGATCGGTCGGTGTGGCGGCTTCAGCAAAGATCTGGCAGGCAAGGTCGGTCAGCGCGACCCGCACCTTGGTACCGCCAAGGTCGACGGCGATGATATAGGCTGCGTCGTGGACCAGTTCGTAGGTGACGGCGGTGCGCCCGACATGGCCGCTGGTGCGGCCGGTTTCCTGGACCCAGCCCTCCTGCTCGAGCCCGCGCATGATTTCGGAGATGGTCTGCTTCGACAGGCCCGTCAGCTTGGCGATCGAGGCGCGGGAGATCGGCCCGCCCTGGACGATCGCTTCCATCACGGAGCGCTGTGAGAACTGACGGGATATGCGCGGCAGGTCAGTCACATTGAACTCCGGTTAATTCGTTCTATTACCGAACTTATTATTCGGAACTGGACCTGTCAATGTATGTTCGCGAGCGGCCGTTTTTGCGTACGCGAACATTGATCCGGAGGCAGGATTCAGGCGCGTTGCTGCTGTTCGGCAGAAGATAAATGCGGTCAGCGAATGGCTGGATCTGCTTCTTGAATCAATTTGGCGAACAGCTCCGTAGCCATTGACGAATAACGATCATGCTAGTCTCTGAGGGGCACTGTTTTCTACAGGAGATCAATACAGCGGATGGTTCGCCGGTCCATATCTCTCGTATTCTCTTGTATGGGTCTGTCGAACCAAAGGACGATGAACAAGACTAACTATTGGCTTCGAGAATATTGGTGATGTACCGCGGGTCTGCCTCCCAGTGAATGGCTCAAATGGGGCCGGCAGCGGAACGTCCGCTTGCAGTTTGCAAACGTGGATAGCTACCATACCGCTTTCACTTGCAAAGGCGCGTTTGACGCCAACTGGTCTGGCCCGAAGCCGACATCTCCGTCCAGCATAGTCCGACCATGTTCGGCGCAAGCTGCTCGCTTGAACCGTGGGATAGAATTCCGCCAATTTCAGGCACGTGGTTGTCAGGCGCCTACCGAACTTGACAAGCAGTCTTGCAGGAACTGCGTCGAGCACTGAACGTTTGACCAAGCGCGGGCATTTCCGCCTTGGCTAAGGACCATCAATGTTCACGTTCATGTTTGCCACCGGCATCGAGAACAGCACCCCCACCATTCGACAAGGCCGGGAGCGCGTCGACGAAATGGAAAAATGCCGCTTCTACGAACGATGGCGCACCGACTTCGAACTGGTCCAGGATCTCGGGGTGCATTTCCTCCGCTACGGACCTCCCATCCACAAAACGTGGCTGGGTGATGGACGTTATGATTGGGCATTCGCCGATGAGACCTTCGCGGACCTGAAGGCGAAAGACATTCTTCCGATCGTCGACCTTTGCCATTTTGGCGTGCCGGACTGGGTTGGCAACTTCCAGAACCCGGACTTTCCGACACTATTCGAGCACTACGCCAGGGATTTCGCGATGCGCTATCCGTGGATCCAGCTCTTCACCCCAATAAATGAGATGTTCATCTGCGCCACCTTTTCGGCTCGCTGGGGATGGTGGAACGAACAACTGAGCAGCGACACTGCTTTCGTCACCGCCCTCAAGCACATCGTGAAGGCGAACGTGCTTGCCATGCGGGCGATCCTCGAGGTGCGGCCGGACGCCATCTTCATACAGAGCGAATCCTCGGAATACTTCCACGCCGATTCTCCCGAGGCGGTCGGCAGAGCGGAACGGTTCAACAGCGAGCGTTTCCTGTCGCTTGATCTCAACTACGGTCATGACGTCGACGCGCACACCTATCGCTATCTTCTCGAAAACGGGATGACGGCCGAAGAATACAGTTTCTTCCTGGAGAGCCATCTGCGCAGGCATTGCGTGATGGGCACCGACTATTACCAGACCAACGAACATCGGGTTTGGGCAGACGGAACGACGTCCGGGTCCGGCGAGGTGTTTGGCTATGACGAGATCACGCGGCAGTACTTCAACCGCTACCGGCTTCCCGTAATGCATACGGAGACCAACATCAGCGAAGGCCCCAATGGAGACGAGGCCGTCTATTGGCTGTGGAAAGAGTGGGCCAACGTGCTGCGGATCCGCAACGATGGCATCCCCATCGTAGGCTTCACCTGGTACTCGCTGACGGATCAGGTGGACTGGGACAGTGCGCTTCGGGAGAACAACGGACGGATCAATCCGCTCGGCCTCTATGACCTCGACCGAAATCCGAGGGCGGTGGGGCGCGCTTTCAAGGCGCTGATCGCGAACTGGAACAAGCTGCTGGCCACACAAAGTGTCTGCCTTGCTTTGCCGGTCTTTCTTCCCTCACAGCAGGACGATGCCATTGTTCGCGCGCAACAGGATTATGCGCGCAGCCTGCTGAGCGTGGATCGGCTCGCTGAAGGCTGGACTGAACCACTTGCTGCTCCCCAGAAAGAGGTCGAACCTGATGCGCCTGGATAACAAGACTGCAATCGTAACCGGTGCTGCAAGCGGGATTGGACTGGCCATCGCCATGCGGTTGGGCACCGAAGGTGCACGGGTGAGCCGACGTGGGTGGAGGCAAGGTCCAGAAGGCGCGCATGCGGTTCGACAAGGGGCGCTCCGGGGAGACCGCTATCACGGTGCTGTCGACTTGCGCTCACGCGTTCGGCAGGTTGGTGATAATCGTCAACAACGCGCCGGCCTGGTAATCTTTAAACCCTTGAGGCTCACTGGCGCGGTCTGGCTGAAGGTGCTGAGCGTCGACCTGCTGGGCGCAATTTATTTCGCCCGAAAGGCATTCGCTCATATGACATCTGGCGGCGTCATCGTAAACGTATTGAGTGTGCGCGGTCGAGACGAGCTCCGCATGTCGAGCTATACGCTGCGGCAAAGGCCACCCTCCTGTCTCTAACCGAGACGCGACGGATATTGCACCTTGGCCGACTGGGCATGACTCCGGACGATTACCGAACCAAATGGAACCTGCCTCGCAATTACCCGATGGTGGCACCCAACCATTCGGGAAGCGCTCTGCATATCGCCTATAACACCCCAGTGGGCGGACAGCTCTCGCCTGAGGCGTCAGTCGTCCTTGAGGCGCTCCGGCATCGCATTGGAGACCCAAGGCTGGTGCACAAGGATCATGACATTGAATTCCACTCTTTACAGGAACAAGTGCCTTTCCTCGGGATTAGGATTCGACGCCGCAACGGCGTCGAACCCCAAAGGAGACTCACATGAAACGTAAGATTTTGACAGCTACAGCGATCTCTCTCTGTCTCGCCACCGCGGCCTTGGCGCAGTCGTCGGGAACATCCAGCGGCACGAACGGAACGTCCGGCTCATCGGCCGGGTCGGGTATGAGCTCTACGTCCGGCTCCGGCCAAAGCGGTATCCCGAGCGGCTGGGACAGCAAGCTCTCCGGCTCATTCTTCAGCGACGCCAATTCGGGAAGACTTCTGTCGCAGGATGAGATCCGCAAGAACTGGTCGTCCCTGAGCTCTGAACAGCAGGCACAGGTTCGCTCCGACTGCTCGAGAATGACGGCCAGTAACGGCACTGGCTCTGGCACAATGACCGGCACGTCAGGTAGCTCGGCTTCGACCGGCAGTGATACAACGGCGAGTATCGGCACCGGCTCTGGCACAGCCACCGGCACTTCAGGCAGCTCTGGTTCGACCGGCAGTAACACCACGGCCAGCAACAGCACTGGTTCGGGTACAACCACCGGCACGTCGGGATCCTCGAATACAGCTGGCGATACGACCGCCAGCACCAGCACGGGTTCGGGCGCGAACTCGGCTGCTCTAATGGCTTCGATGCGGCAACTCTGCAGTCAGGTTCAAGGGATGTGAGTGAATGCGGCGCTCCGGGCCGGCTTGGCCGGAATAAGAAGAGGCCTTGAAGGCCCGGGCATCGCTTTGGTTTGGTAGCCATTTCGGCGCTGAAGTCGGCCGGAGATCGGGGTGACAACTCGGCGCTTGTCGCGCTGCTTTTCTATCGCAGGCGACCGTCCCTCGCCAATAGCGCGCTTCGCGTCGAGACACTTCTCCCGGCTGAGGCAAGCGAGATTCCGTCCCGTCCATACCTGCCAAGATAGACCGTCTCGCGGCGTCCGTTGAGCCTGTAGTCCAGCCGAACCAGATCGCACCACTGGGCATCGCGCGGACATACATGCCGTCACGGTTTGCAATCTTATAGATTTTCTCTTTTGGTTTCAGTGCCTTAAGGGCGGCATCCGTCTGAAAAGTACCGTCAGTACAATTTCGAGGCTCTTCGGCAGAAATTTTGCTTTATCTTCAGTTCCTTAAGGCATAAAAAAGCACCGTCAGAGCCTCATTGGATCTGACGGTACTTCGAAAAATCTGAGCTACCAATATGCGGAAGGTCCGTCAGCCGGTCCGTCAATCCAATTTCTCCGCACCGATTGTCGCTGATTGTCTCCGAATGGATTTATAGTTATCAAACGGTTGTGGCGTACAATGGCGTATTTTTCGGCGCCGTTTGAGTAGGCCTGAATCATTCCCACTCGATGGTGCCTGGCGGCTTTGACGTCACGTCGTAGACGACGCGGTTGATGCCGCGGACTTCGTTGATGATGCGGGTGGCCGCCGCGCCGAGGAAAGCCATGTCGTAGTGGTAGAAGTCGGCGGTCATGCCGTCGACGGACGTCACGGCGCGCAGGGCGCAGACGAATTCGTAGGTGCGGCCGTCGCCCATCACACCGACGGTCTGCACCGGAAGCAGCACGGCGAAAGCCTGCCAGATGGCGTCGTAGAGGCCGGCCTTGCGGATCTCGTCGAGATAGATGGCGTCGGCCTCGCGCAGGATTTCGAGCTTTTCGCGGGTGATACCGCCGGGGCAGCGGATGGCAAGGCCTGGTCCGGGGAACGGATGGCGGCCAATAAAACTTTCGGGCAGGCCGAGTTCCTTGCCCAGTGCCCTCACCTCGTCCTTGAACAGTTCGCGCAGCGGCTCGACCAGCTGCATGTTCATGCGCGCCGGCAGGCCGCCGACATTGTGGTGCGACTTGATGGTCACCGACGGGCCGCCGGTGAAGGAGACGCTCTCGATGACGTCGGGATAGAGCGTGCCTTGCGCCAGGAAATCGGCGCCGCCGAGTTTCTTGGCCTCTTCCTCGAACACTTCGATGAACAGCCGGCCGATGGTCTTGCGCTTCTTCTCGGGGTCGGACTCGCCTTCCAGCGCCGAGATGAATTTTTCCGACGCGTCGACCAGGATCAGCGGCAGATTGTAGTGCTGGCGGAACATCGCCACCACGCCGGCGGCCTCGTCCTTGCGCATCAGGCCATGGTCGACAAGAATGCAGGTCAGCTGGTCGCCGACCGCTTCGTGGATCAAAAGTGCGGCGACCGAGGAATCCACGCCACCCGACAACGCGCAGATGACCTTGCCCTTGCCGACCTGCTTGCGAATGGTTTCGACCGCATGCTCGCGATAGGCGCGCATCGTCCAGTCGCCTTCGATGCCGGCGATGATGTGCACGAAGTTTCTCAGCAGCCTGGCGCCATCCGGCGTATGCACAACTTCCGGGTGGAACATGATGCCGTACATCTTGCGCGCGACATTGCCGAAAATGGCGAAGGGCGAGCCTTCCGACTTGCCGAAGACCTCGAACCCCTTGGGCAGCGAGATGACGCGGTCGCCATGACTCATCCACACCTGGTGACGCTGGCCGGGCGCCCACAGGCCTTCGAACAGCGGGCTGTCCTTTTCGATCTCGACGAAGGCGCGGCCGAATTCGCGATGGTTCGAGCTTTCGGCGACGCCGCCCATCTGCACGCACATGGCCATCTGGCCGTAGCAGATACCGAGCACCGGCACGCCGGCATCGAAGACGATCTGCGGAGCGCGCGGGCTGCCGATGTCCGATGTCGAGGCGGGACCGCCCGACAGGATCACGGCTTTTGGATTGATACGCTTGAAGGCAGCTTCGGCCGATTGAAACGGCACGATCTCGGAAAACACGCCGGCCTCGCGGATGCGGCGGGCGATGAGCTGCGTAAACTGACTGCCGAAATCGACAATCAGGACTGTATCGGGATGATTGGCTGTCGTCATGGCGAGCCTTTAGAGAAAGAAACGAGTCGGCGCAATGGGGTGCGTAGCCCGACTTTCAGAGCGCTGCCGGCTCTTGCCCAGGCTGCTCCTTGTGTAGCGTGCCGGAGCCGATGGCCTGTTCGAGGCGCATGACTGCATCCGCCAGCTTCTCGTCGATGACATGCAGATATTCGGTCCAGTCTCCAACGTGGCGCAGATCGGCTGCACCGTCTGAAATGCCGCGCAGGCCGATAAGCGGGATATCGAACAACTGGCAGGCGCGCAGGCAGGCGAAGGTTTCCATGTCGACCATATCGGCGGCGATGGCGTCGTAGGCGGCGCCGGTGATGATGGCGCCGCCGGTCGACAGGCTGGCTTCTTTCATGCCCGGTATCCTGAATGATAGCGGGACGGTCACCGGCAGGTCGAGGAACGGCGTCGCGCCTTTTTCGAAGCCTAGCGGCGAAGCGTCGATGTCGCGATAGCTGACCGAGACCGCCTGGTAGATTTCCGTCTGCTCTAGTGTGCGGCTGCCGGCGGAGCCGAGCGAGACGACGAGATCGGGCAACGCCTTCTCGGATTTCAGCCATGACAGTTCGGCGCCGAGCCGCACACCTGCCTCTACCGGGCCGACGCCCGTCATCAGCGGCGTGAACAGTTTTTGCAGATGCGGACCGTACTCGGCCTGCGCCGCCATGACGAAGAGGACGTCCTTGCCACCAATTCGCGTAATTTTGGCCATCAGCCTGCTATCCCGTCACGGCCAACCACCGTCATCATCGTGCCGGTCATGGTCGCGATCAGCTTGGCCTCGCCATCGGCGGCAAAGGCGTAGGCCTGGCCGTCGGCGACGATGATGGTGCGGCCGGGCTTGGTCACCGAGCCGCGGAACAGGAAGCGTTCGCCCCGGCCGGGCGCCAGGAGGTTGACCTTGAACTCGATGGTCAGCACGCCGGAATTTTCCGGCATCAGCGAGAACGCGGCGTAGCCGCAAGCCGAGTCCAGTGCGGTCGAAATCACGCCGGCATGCAGGAAACCATGCTGCTGCGTGAGTGCGGCCGAATAGGGCATTTCGATCTCGATGATGCCCGGCGTCACAAGCGTCAGTTCGGCGCCGATGGTCGCCATCGCCTGCTGGCGCGCGAACGACGCCCTGACGCGGTCCTCATAATCGGGTGCGGGTACGATCTTTGCTGCCATGGCCATCGCCCTGATTTATCTGCAAAGCTTATCGCAGACGCCTGAACGCCACGCAAATGCTTTTGCTGCACTGCAGCAAAGCACTCAGTTCAACAGGAGCAGCGACGCGTTGAGCAAGGTGGCGAAGGCTACCCACGCGGCATAGGGCGCAAACAGCCAGCCGGAAACCCGGTCGCGGTTCCACACCGTGGCTATGAACAGCGCAATGCTGGCGAGAAGAGCCAGGATCACGACCAGTGCCGGCCCCATCTGTTTGGCGCCGAAGAAAGTCGGCGACCACGCGAAGTTCAGAACAAGCTGGAGGGCCCAGATCTTCATCGCGGCGGCTGCTCGTTCCCGCTCCCATGTCCGCCAGCCGGCCACGGCGATCAGCACATAGAGGAGCGTCCAGGCCGGCGCGAAGACCCAGTTGGGCGGGTTGAAGGGCGGCTTGGCGAGCGAGGCATACCATTCACCCGGCAGCGTCGCATAGCCGATCAACAGGCCGCCGCCGAGCACCAGAAGGAGGAAAAGCAGAAGCGACACATATCTTTGCAAGAATTCTACCCCGTCTGGCGGCCGACGCCGCGCATCTGCAACTGGCGCTATGTCAGCCTGTCAATCGCAGCGTCAATTCGCCCGACGCAGCGCACAGAAATGGAACCCGTCGGTGCCGCTCAGAGCCGGCGACAGCGAGATATCGCTTGTCTTGCCGATCCGGGCGGCCGCTGCGTGACCGGGGAAGCTGGCATCCCAGAGCGCGCGATGATCGACCGGGACGAAGCCCTTGTGCCGTTCGCGAAAGGCGGCGACCTGCTCGCCATTCTCCTCGTCGAACACCGAACAGGTGATGTAGACCAGCAGGCCGCCCGGTTTGACATAGGCATTCGCCGCATCGAGGATCGCCGACTGCTCGCCCTTGCGGGCATCGAGCTGTCTTTGCGTCAGCCGCCATTTGGCGTCTGGACGGCGCCGCCAGGTGCCGCTGCCGGTGCAGGGCGCATCGACCAGCACGATGTCCATGTGGCCTGCGAGGGGGCTGAGCTCAGCCGGCTTGGTGACAACCTGGACGTTGCGGTTTTCCGAACGGCGGATGCGGTCGAAGATCGGCGCCAGCCGCGCCTTTTCGGCATCATGGGCGAAGACCTGGCCTTTGTTGGCCATCGCCGCAGATAGCGCCAGCGTCTTGCCGCCGGCGCCGGCGCAGAAATCGAGCACCTGCATCCCGGCTTGCGCGCCGGCAAGGGTTGCAACGATCTGCGAACCCTCGTCCTGAACCTCGAACCAGCCCTTTTGGAAAGCCGGCTCGGCCTGTACGTTGGGGTGCCGGCCGTCGCCGTCGATGGGCGGGATGCGAATGCCTTGCGGCGCAATAGCAGCTGCCTTGGCGCCGGTGTCGGCGAGTTCCGCCAGCACTTTGGCGCGGTCGGACTGCAGCGTGTTGACCCTGATGTCGAGCGGCGGGCGGGTCGCCAAAGCCGCCCCTTCCGCAACCCAGTCTGCGCCAAAGGCTCGTTCGAACAACGGCGCGCACCAGTCGGGTACGTCCGCCCGCACCGCCTCCGGCGCGTCTTCAGGCCGGCGCTCGGCCAGCGCCTGCAACTCGGCGGCGCTGAGCAACGGTGGCGCGAACTTGTCGCCCTCGAGCGCATCGTTGAGCGACTGCGGCGTCTGGCCCCATTCGATGAGCAGCGCGCCGAAGCCGATGGCGCGGGGCGTGTCTTCACCCAAAAGCCAGCCGGCGGAACGTTTGTGGCGCAGCGCGTCGTAGACGATGTTGCCGATCGCCGCGCGGTCGCCGCCGCCCGCAAAGCGATGCGACAGGCCCCAATCTTTCAGCGCATCGGCCACCGGCCGGTGGCGCCGGCCAATGTCGTCCAGCACTTCAATGGCTGCCGCCAGCCGTCCGCCCAGTCGCATTCGTCATTCCATCTATCGAGCACAGTATCTTTCGGCCTGCTCTTAGAGCGTTTCTCGTCGAGATTGAACCCCGCTTGAATTTCGCGGCGACGAGGCCTTCCGCTCGCGGCCGACGATTTTCCCCGCCGGCAAATGTCTGCACGCCGGCGATAACAAATCTCAAATATATGCAAGGTCTCTAATGTTGGTAACTGGCCGCCGTAAGCACGATCTGTGGCGCAATTGCTCTGCTTTCCAAGCTTTTGCGTTGGGAATACTCTTTGCGCCATGATTCGCGGCGCGGAAAAGCGGACCGGCGGATCGATACGAGGAGAGGGCAATGAAAACGTATCTTGCGGAAGTTCTAGGGACATTTCTATTGGTGTTTATCGGCACGGCGTCGGTGGCGACGGGTGGCTTTCTTGCCGACTTGCCGCTCGGCCAGGAAGCCATCGGCCTGGCGTTCGGCATCGGCCTGATTGCGGCGGCCTATGCGGTCGGCCCGATCTCGGGCGCGCATCTCAATCCGGCCGTCACGCTCGGCGTCTTCCTTGCCGGCCGGCTGCCGGCCAAGGATGTCATTCCTTACTGGATTGCACAAATCATCGGCGCCATCCTGGCCTCGCTGGCGCTGTGGATCATCGTCTCCGGCCAGACCGGCGGGCACACCACCGGTTTCGGCGCCAATGGCTGGGACGTGGCGAAGTGGGGGACGAGTTCGGCCTTCCTGTGGGAGCTGATCGGCACCTTCACCTTCGTCACCGTCATCCTCGGCGTCACCGCCGAGAAGCACTCGACGGCGTTCGCCGGCCTTGTCATCGGCCTGACGCTGGCCGGGCTGCATTTCGCCATGATCCCGGTGACCGGCACCTCGCTCAATCCGGCGCGTTCGATCGGCCCGGCGCTGTTTACGGGCGGCACAGCCCTCGGCCAGCTCTGGCTGTTTATCGTTGCGCCGCTGATCGGGGGCGCGATCGCCGGCGTCGTCGCCAAGGCGCGCATCTTCGAAAAGGACTGATTTCGAAGCCTGCATAACAAAAAGGCGCGGGCCTCGGCCCGCGCCTTTTTGCTTGGGAGGCACTGCTATCAGGCGGCGATGTCGAAACGGTCGGCGTTCATCACCTTGGTCCACGCCTTGACGAAATCACCGACGAATTTCTGCCCGGCATCCGCCGACCCGTAGACCTCGGCCAGCGCGCGCAGCTGCGCATGCGAGCCGAAGATCAGGTCGGCGCGCGTGGCGGTCCACCTGACCGCCCTGGTCTTGCGGTCGCGTGCTTCGTAGACCTCATGCGAGCCCGGCTCGGAGGCCGGATCCCAGATGGTGCTCATCGAGAGCAGGTTGACGAAGAAGTCGTTCGTCAGCGTGCCCGGCCTGTCGGTCAACACACCATGCTTCGAGCCGCCGGTGTTGGCGCCGAGCACGCGCAGGCCACCAACCAGCACCGTCATCTCCGGCGCCGTCAGGTTGAGCAGTTGCGCCCGGTCGACCAGCATGGCTTCAACCGTCATCGGCGGTTTGCCCCTGACATAGTTGCGGAAGCCGTCAATTTTCGGCTCGAGCGCCGCAAAGGAATGGACGTCGGTCTGCGCCTGCGAGGCGTCGGTGCGGCCGGGCGTGAAGGGGACCTTCACCGCATTGCCGCCATCCGTTGCGGCTTTCTCGACCGCGGCGACGCCGCCGAGCACGATGAGGTCGGCCAGCGAGACCTTCTTGCCGCCTGCGTTGAACTCGTTCTGGATGGCTTCGAGCTTCGCCAGCACGGTAGCCAGTTCGACAGGCTGGTTGACCTCCCAGTCCTTCTGCGGCGCCAGGCGAATGCGCGCGCCATTGGCGCCGCCGCGCTTGTCGGAGTTGCGGAAGGTCGAGGCCGAGGCCCAGGCGGTCGAGACCAATTGCGAAACGCTGAGGCCCGAAGCCAGGATCTTGGCCTTCAGCAATGCGATGTCCTGGTCGCTGACCAGCTCATGGTCGACGGCCGGAACCGGATCCTGCCAGATCAGCTCTTCCTTCGGCACCAACGGGCCGAGATACCGCACGACCGGCCCCATGTCGCGATGGGTGAGCTTGTACCAGGCACGGGCGAAGGCATCGGCGAACTGCTCCGGATGCTCATGGAAGCGGCGCGAGATCTTCTCATAGGCCGGGTCGGCCCGCAGCGCGAGGTCGGTGGTCAGCATTGCCGGCGCATGACGCTTCGAGGGATTGTGCGCGTCCGGCACCGTAACCGCGCCAGAGCCGCCCTTCGGCGTCCACTGATGGGCCCCGGCCGGGCTCTTGGTCAGCTCCCATTCGAAGTTGAAGAGATTGTCGAAGAAGTTGTTGCTCCACTTGGTCGGCGTCGTCGTCCAGGTAACTTCGAGGCCGGACGTGATCGCATCGCCGGCAATGCCGGTGGCATGCTTGCTCGACCAGCCGAGGCCCTGCGCCTCGATGCCCGCGCCTTCCGGCTCGGCGCCGACCAGTGTTGCATCACCGGCGCCATGGGTCTTGCCGAAGGTGTGGCCGCCGGCGATCAGCGCCACGGTTTCCTCATCGTTCATTGCCATGCGCGCGAAGGTCTCGCGGATGTCGCGGGCTGAGGCCAGCGGATCCGGCTTGCCGTTCGGCCCTTCCGGGTTGACGTAGATCAGGCCCATCTGCACCGCGCCGAGATGGCCGTGCAACTCACGGTCGCCGGAATAGCGCTTGTCGTCGAGCCACTTGGTTTCCGAACCCCAGTCGACATCCTGCTCGGGCTCCCAGACATCGGCGCGGCCACCGGCAAAGCCAAAGGTCTTGAAGCCCATCGATTCCAGCGCGACGTTGCCGGTGAGAATCAACAGGTCGGCCCAGGAGATCTTGCGGCCGTATTTCTGCTTGACCGGCCACAGCAGCCGGCGCGCCTTGTCGAGATTGGCGTTGTCCGGCCAGCTGTTCAGCGGCGCGAAACGCTGCTGGCCCGCACCGGCGCCACCCCGGCCGTCGCCGATGCGATAGGTGCCGGCGCTGTGCCAGGCCATGCGGATGAACAGCGGCCCGTAATGGCCGAAATCGGCCGGCCACCAATCCTGCGAATCCGTCATCACCTTGTGCAAATCCTCGATCACCGCGTCGAGGTCAAGCGTCTTGAACTCCGCGGCGTAGTCGAAAGCTTCGCCCATCGGGTCCGAAAGGCTCGACTGCTGGTGGAGAACGCCGATGTCGAGCTGGTTCGGCCACCAGTCGCGGTTGGTCCTGGCGGAGGTTCCATGCGCGACCGGGCATTTGCCGGCGCTGTTGTCGTCGGTCATCGCGTCCATCTTGGCCTCCGAATTGCTGATTTATGTGTTGTTTTTTCCGGGCCGGCCGGGAGCCGCGCCATTCTGGAATGGTTCCAGACTAAGCCGTCTCTTCGATAAAAACAAATTGCCTTTCCTGTTTGTTGCGATAGGCTTTCCTTATGATTGGCTTGACCGTGCGGCAGATGCAATATTTCGAGGCTTTGGCGCAAACGCTGCATTTCGGCCGCGCCGCAAAACTCGCCGGCGTCAGCCAGCCGGCGCTGTCCGCGCAGATCGCCGAGATGGAGCAAAGGCTGAACTGCCGGCTGTTCGAGCGCGGCGGCAAGACGGTGCGGATGACGGAAGAGGCGCAAGCGCTGCTGCCACGCATCGAGCGCATCCTGCGCGACATCAGTGATGTCGAGACGACGGCCCGGCGCGGCCGCCCGGCCATGGAAGGCCGCTTCCGGCTGGGCATCATCCCGACCGTGGCGCCTTATCTTTTGCCGCATGTGCTCCCGGAGCTGAAGCGGCATTTTCCGTCCCTGCAGCTCGAACTGCGCGAAGCAGTGACGGCATCACTGGTCGAGGACACGGCAACCGGACGGCTCGACGCCTTCATCGCCGCGCTGCCGCTCGAGCAGCCGGGCCTGGTCACCGAGGAACTGTTCGCCGACCGCTTCTTCCTCGCCGTGCCAGCCGGAGATCCAGCCTTCGCCTCGCCACCGGTGCCGCCGGAAAGCCCGGCGCTGGAGCGGTTGATGCTTTTGGAGGAAGGCCACTGCCTGCGCGAACAGGCGCTGGCCCTGTGCGGCAGCGTGCGTCCCGTAGCGATGGCAAGCTACGGCGCCACCAGCCTGACGACGCTGCTGCAGATGGTGGCGCATGGTCTCGGCGTCACGCTCATCCCCGAAATGGCGGCAAGGCCGGCCAGCGCCATGCCGGACCTCAAGATCGTGCCGTTCCAGGAGCCAATGCCGCAACGCACGATCTGCCTCGCCTGGCGCCGCAACAAGGTGCGGCATGATGAATGCGTGGAACTGGCGAAGATCATTCGGGGGTTGGATGCGGCGGTGCTGGGGGTGTGAGTCGTTCGGGTCTTAGATGGCGCCTTGGGAACCCCGAAAAGAAACTCAAATCAGGCGCGTTCGAGAATACCCGCCTTGACGGCTGGTCGCCAGATCGCACCAAAGCCTCAAGGGATAAATACCAGAAATACATACGCGAAAAATACCACGGCATGGACGATTCCGGTCAGGAAGGTCGTCCTTTCGTTGCTAAAGCTTACGCCGCATATGAAAAGCGCTAAAACCAAAAGTACTGCGTCAGCTTCCGGGAGCCCCAGGGTCAACCCTCGTCCCGTAAGCAGGCTGGCTGCTGCGACCGCAGGTATTGTCAAACCAATCGTGGCGCAAGCCGAACCCATTGCGACATTCAGGCCGCGCTGCAGCTCATTGTTGAGTGAAGCGCGAACCGCCGAAATGGCTTCCGGCATCAAAACCAGACCCGCGATCATTGCCCCCACAATGCTGTCAGCCTGGGTCACCTGGTAAGCAACAAGCGCATCTTCAACACTTGCGGCGACCTGCTCGGCGAGCATGACAATTCCGATCAGTCCGATTACCAGGAGCAGAGCGCTGGAAGAGATGCTTTTGTGAGGGGCGGTTCGCGCCGAAAGGTCGTGTGCCAGTCCTTCGATGAAATCGTCCCGATGCCGGACTGTCTGCGCGAATACAAAGCTTGCATAGAGCAGCACGGAAAGAACGCTTACCAGGCCAAGCTGAGCTGCCGAAAATGTGCCGGGATCGGTGGTCCGCGTGTAGGTCGGCAGGATAAGCGTCATGACGGTCAGTGCGGCCAGAACCGCCAGATATGCGCTGGTCCCTTGCCGGACAATTGCCTGCTTGCGATGCCGCCAGCCGCCAAACGTGAGACACATTCCGACAACGCCGGTGGAGGCAATCATCACTGTCGAGAAGACGGATTCACGTGCAAGCGTGGGGTTGTTCTCTCCATGCAGCATCATGGAAACGATAATCGACACTTCGATTGCCGTCACGGCAAAAGTCAGCACCAATGTGCCGTAAGGCTCCCCCACACGGTGGGCCACCGTCTCGGCGTGATCGAGCACCACGAAAATAGTGATGAACATGATCGCACTCGAGAGCGCTCCGACGAGAATCCTGACGCTCGGCGAACCTTCGTCCACCGGTAGCCCGCTGACTCTGACCGCAACGGCCAGTGCCAGCGCGGCCAAAGGCATCGCATAGGAAGTCGCTGATCGTGCGAAACCATTCATTCAAGCCCCAATGCGTTCGGCGAACCTTGCGGAAGCCTGTCGAGCACCCCAATGTCGTTTCGAAGCGGGCGATCCCGTCCCCCGGCGTTCAACCCTCAAGCCGTCTTCTGCACCACCAGCCCCAGTTCCTCCACCATCGCCTCGCGCATCAGAAACTTCTGCGGTTTTCCCGTCACCGTCATGGGCAGTTCGGTGCGGAAGCGGATGTAGCGGGGGATTTTGTAGTGGGCGATCTGGCCGGCGCAGAAGTTCTTGATCTCCTGCTCGGTCGCGATCTGGTTGGGCTTCAGCACGATCCAGGCGCACAGCTCCTCGCCATATTTGGCGTCGGGAATACCGAACACCTGCACCTCCTTGACCTGGGGATGGCGATAGAGAAATTCCTCGACCTCTCTGGGATAGACGTTTTCGCCGCCGCGGATGACCATGTCCTTGACCCGGCCGACGATGTTGCAATAGCCCTCGGCGTCGATCGTGGCGAGGTCGCCGGTGTGCATCCAGCCATCGCTGTCGATCGCCTCGCGGGTCTTTTCCGCATCGTCCCAATAACCCTTCATCACGGAATAGCCGCGGGTGCACAGCTCGCCCGGCGCGCCGACCGCGACGGTGGCGCCGTCGGCGTCGATGGCCTTGACCTCGACATGCGGATGGATGCGGCCGACGGTGGAGACGCGCTTTTCCAGCGGGTCGTCGACACTGCTCTGAAAGGAGACGGGACTGGTCTCGGTCATGCCGTAGGCGATGGTCACCTCTTCCATATGCATCAGCGACACCACCTTCTTCATCACCTCGATCGGGCATGGCGAGCCCGCCATGATGCCGGTGCGCAGGCTGGAGAGATCGAAGCTGGTGAAGTCGGCGTGGTCGAGCATGGCGACGAACATGGTCGGCACGCCGTAGAGGCCGGTGCAGCGTTCCTGCGCCACCGCCTTCAGCGTCGCGCCGGCGTCAAAACCCTCGCCAGGAAACACCATGGTCGCGGCCTTGGTGACGCAGCCCATCGTGCCCATCGACATGCCGAAGCAGTGGTAGAGCGGCACCGGGATGCAGAGCCGGTCGTCGACGGTGAGCTTGATCGCAGCGGTGACGAAATTGCCATTGTTGACGATGTTGGTGTGGGTCAGCGTCGCGCCCTTGGGCGCGCCCGTCGTGCCTGATGTGAACTGGATGTTGATGGCCTCGCCCGGCTTCAGCCCTTCGGAAATGCGGTCGAGGCTGTCATGCTCGTCGCGGCCGGCCATCGACAGCACATCGGCGAAATTGAACATGCCGGGCGAGTTGTCGTCGCCCATGCGAATGACGATCTTCAGCGTCGGCAATTTCTGCGCCTTGAGCTTGCCGGGGGTGGCGTTGGCGAGCTCCGGCGCCAGCGTCTCGATCATGCCGAGATAGTCGGAGGTCTTGAAACTGGCGGCGGTGACCAGCGCCTTGCAGCCGACCTTGTTGAGGGCATATTCCAGCTCCGTCAGCCGGTAGGCCGGGTTGATGTTGACCAGGATCAGGCCGATGCGAGCGGTGGCGAATTGGGTGACCAGCCATTCCCAGCGGTTGGGCGACCAGATGCCGACACGGTCGCCTTTTTCGAGGCCGAGCGCCAGGAAGCCGGCGGCGAGCGTATCGACCGTGTCCGACAGTTCGCTCCAGGTGAAGCGCTTGTCCTGTCCGACGAAGACGGCAGCATCCTGCGTGGCGTATCTGCCGACCGTGTCGGAGAAAAGCTGAGGGATCGTCTTGTCGAGTAGCGGCACCGAACGGTCGCCCGACACATGTGCCCGGCCGTCGAGCGGAGCGATGAACGCCCTGCCGCGCCCGCGCAGATTGGTGGCGTTCTTGAGCTCGTCGAGATTAATCGCCATCGCCGTTTCCTCCCGATGAGTGAGCCTAGCAGCCTGATGGGGTGGTGGAAAGTACAGGCGGTTCCCCTCCCCCTCGAGGGGAGGGTGCCTCGCGAAGCGAGGCGGGTGGGGTCCTCGGCGAAGTGCTCGACTTCCTTGGTCACGGTCGACCCGGCTTGGGTGGTCTCGCGTCGAGCACTGCCGGAGCGACCCCACCCGTCCATCCGCCTTTGGCGGCTGTCCACCCTCCCCTCAAGGGGGAGGGAGCGCGCTCATCTTCGCGGCTATTTCCCGCACTAGCGCCTCATCCGCAGCAGCACGATCTTTCCTGGCAGCCACGAGGCAGGCCTGCGACTTCAGCACAACCCCATCGGCCAGCACCTTGAGATGGTTGGCGCGCAGGGTCGAGCCGGTGGTGGTGATGTCGACGATGACGTCGGCGAGGCCTGCCGCCGGTGCGCCTTCGGTGGCCCCGAGGCTTTCGACGATGCGGTAGACCTGGATGCCGTGCTTTTGCGAGAAGAACTGCTGCGTGAGCCGCCAGTATTTGGTTGCGATCCTCAGTCGCCTGCCGTGGCGCTGGCGGAAATCGGCGGCGACATCGTCGAGATCGGCCATAGTATCGACGTCGAGCCAGATGTCGGGCACCGCGACCACGACATCGGCATGGCCGAAGCCGAGGCGAGCGACGATTTCGGCGCGCGCCTCCCAGTCGGCGAGGTTTTCGCGCAGCAGATCCTCGCCGGTAATGCCGAGGTCGACCGAACCTTGCCCAATCTCGCCGGCGATTTCGGACGCCGACAGGAACGCCACCTCGATGCCCTCGGCGCCGTCGATGCGGGCGCGGTACTGGCGCTCATCGCCGGGCAGGCTGACGGCAAGCCCGGCCCTGGCCAGTACCTCCAAGGCCTGCTCCTTGAGCCGGCCTTTCGATGGGATCGCCAGCGTGATCATTGCGGCTCTCCCCGCAGCGCTTCGATGCGGTCGAGCCAGACAGAGAAGCCGACGCCGGGGATCGGCGTCTTGGCGCCGAGCAGGGTCAGCAGCCGGTCGTAGCGACCGCCGCCGGCCAGCGGCCGCTCGCCACCAAGTGCTTCGATCTCGAAGACGATGCCGGTGTAGTAATCCAGCGGACGGCCGAAGGCAGCGTCGTAGCGGATCGTCTTTGCAGGCAGGCCATGTGCCTCGATGGCTTTGGCGCGGGCGGCGAATTTTTCCAGCGCCGCGCCCAGCGAAAGCCCGGCAGAGGCCGCAAAACTTTCGAGCGCAGCACTCGAGCCGTCGAGCGGCACGTCGATGGCGAGGAAATCCCTGAGTGCAGCAAAGGCCTCGTTCGACAGCCGCACGCTGCGCAATTCGGCCTTTTCGATCAGCCGCCGGGCAATGTCGACTGGCGCGCGTCCGCCGGATGCCAAAAGGCCGGCCTCTTCCATGCCGCCGGCAATGTGGGCGGAAAGCGCTTCGAGATCGCCATCGAGCACTAGGGCCGCGACTTCGCCGTCAAGCTCACCGTTGCGTGGCGGGTTGGCGAGATCGGACAACGCTGCCTGCAGCATCGGCGCCGAACCGAAGGCACGCGCAAGTCGCATGCGCCAGCCGCGCGGCAGGCCGAGGGCCGCCAGCACCGCCTCGAAGATGGTCTGGTCGCCGAGGGTGATCGCAAGAGGTTGCGCCGGCAGCACCAGCTGCAGCAGCGCATGCGCATCGACCAGCGAACGCGCATCGGCCTCGGCCGTATCGCGGTCACCGAGATCCTCGATGCCGGCCTGAAAGAACTCGTTGCCGCCCTCGCGGCGCTGGCGGAACACTTCGCCGATGTAGGAATAGCGACGCGGCGTGCCCGCCTGCGAGGCGATGTGGTCGAGGCAGACGGGGATGGTGAATTCGGGCCGCAGACACAGCGTCTTGCCGGTCTCGCTTTCGGTGAGAAAGATGCGGCGGCGCAGATCCTCGCCGGCCATATCGAGGAATGGGTCGGCCGGCTGCAGCACCGCGACCTCAACCGCATGGGTGTTGCGGGTGGCGAAGAGCTTAGTGATTTCGGATGCGATGGCGGGATAGCGAGTCATCGGCTGGTTGGGTGCGAGGCACCCCCCTCTGGCCTGCCGGCCATCTCCCCCTCAAGGCGGGAGATTGGCAGCTTTAGCGTCGGATCGTTTCCTGCAGCGATGAAGATTTGCCAAAGCGCCGATGACATCCAATCTCCCCCCTTGAGGGGGAGATGGCCGGCAGGCCAGAGGGGGGTGTTCAAGCGCCACCCTTCGCACGGTCGGCCGCCTGCGCCGCCAGAATCTTCTTCACCTCGGCGACCAGCTCGCTCTCCGCCACGGTCACCTGCGCTGGCCTTGCGGCCCGCCATTCGGCGTTGTCGGTGATCTCGGCCGACATGCGTGCGCCTTCGATCAGATCCTTGATCTGCAGCTCGCCCTTGGCGCGCTCGTCGCCGCCCTGAATGATGGCAACCGGGCTGCCGCGGCGGTCGGCATATTTCAACTGCGCCTTCATGCCGGCGCCGCCGAGATACATTTCGGAGCGGATGCCGGCCGCGCGCAGGCCGGCCACCATCTTCTGGTAGCGGCCGAGGCTTTCGGTATCCTTGTCCATCACCAGCACGACGACCGGCGCGATCACGTCTGTGGTGTCCAGCTTGCCGAGGTTCTTCAGCGCCGTCATCAGGCGGGAGACGCCGATCGAAAAGCCGGTCGCCGGCACCGGCTCGCCACGGAAGCGCGAGACCAGCCCGTCATAGCGGCCGCCACCACCGACCGAACCGAAGCGCACGATCTGGCCGTCTTCGTTGGGGATTTCGGCCAGAAGCTCGGCCTCGAAAACCGGGCCGGTGTAGTATTCGAGGCCACGCACGACGGAGCGGTCCATGGCGATACGATCTTCGCCGTACCCTGCCGCCCTGACCAAGGCTTCAATCGTGGAGAGCTCGCCAACGCCTTCCTGATAGATCGCGTTCGCATCGACATTGGAATCCTGGCGGGCCTGTTCCCTCGCTGTCGCGAGAAGAACGGCCTCGGCTTGCGCCTCATTCAGTCCGGCACCCTTGGCAAAGTCACCCTCGCCTTCCTTGCCGCCATCCCAGCGCCCCGGACCAAGCAGCAGTCTCACGCCTTCCGGTCCGAGCTTGTCCAGCTTGTCGATCGCGCGCAGCACCGTCAGCCGACGCCCTGCATTCTCATCGCCGCCAAGGCCGATCGCTTCCAGCACGCCATCGAGCACCTTGCGATTGTTGACGCGGATGACGTAGTCGCCGCGCTTGATGCCGAGCGCTTCCATCACGTCGGCCATCATCATCGCCATTTCAGCATCAGCCGCGACGCCCGGTGTGCCGATGGTGTCAGCGTCGAACTGCATGAACTGGCGGAAGCGGCCGGGGCCGGGCTTTTCGTTGCGGAACACCCAGCCGGAGCGGTAGCTGCGATAGGGCTTCGGCAGTCGCTCAAAATTCTCGGCGACATAACGCGCCGTCGGCGCGGTCAGGTCGTAGCGCAACGACAGCCACTGCTCGTCATCGTCCTGGAAAGAAAATACGCCCTCATTAGGCCGGTCCTGGTCGGGCAGGAATTTGCCCAGCGCATCGGTGTATTCGATCAGCGGCTGGTCGGCCGGCTCGAAACCATAGAGCTCATAGACCGAGCGGATCGTCGCCATCATCTTCTCGACGGCGCGGATGTCTTCCGCACTGCGGTCGGCAAAGCCGCGCGGCAGCCGCGCTTTCGTCTTTTCCGATTTGTCGGCCATGGGATGGGTCTTTTCGCTTAGTAATCGATGACTTGTTTGGAGTGGGCGTGTCCTAACCGAAGCGGCTTTGTGCGGCAAGGGTTTGCGCTTTTTCCTTCTCCTCCGAAACAAAACGCACCAAAAGGAAACAATTCCGCCATCGGCGCGGCATCGTGCCGACACAATCAGAGCCGATAAGCGCGCCGAAACAAAGGGTTGGGGCCATGACTGCGGCACACAAGTTCGATATCAGAGACGACGGCTTGCATGAAGTCCGGCTGCGGCCGGCCGAGAGCCGTGCGCAGGTGACGGCGAGCCTCGGTCCGTTCGAGGTCACCGCCGACGAGCGCAAGGGTTCCACCATGCGCGAGGCGCTGATGACCGGATTGCTGGTGATTTATCCGGCCTTTGCGGCACTGGCGGCGATTGTGGCGGGATTGTTCCTGACTGGCGCCAGCGGGACGTGAGTTCCTTACCCTCCCCTTGTGGGGAGGGTCGACGCGTAGCGTCGGGGTGGGGGTGCGGCGCCAAGATACCCCCCACCCGCGCCTTCGGCGCGACCTCTCCACAAGGGGGAGGTAGGGGGACAGCGCCCTACTTCGGCCTCTTAAAGGCCTTGCGTTCCTTCTCCACCTGCTCCCGGCAAACACACCCCTCGAGATGGTCGTTGACCAGACCCATCGCTTGCATGAAGGCATAGACCGTCGTCGGTCCGACAAAGCTCCAGCCGCGCTTTTTCAACTCCTTCGAAATCCTGATCGAGACCGCTGTCGTCGGGTTGGCCCGCAGGTGGGCGAGGTCGACGATCTCCGGCCGCTCCTCCGACCCCGGCTCGAACTTCCAGAACCAGGCGGCCAGCGAGCCGAATTCATCCACCATTTCGCGCGCGCGTTTGGCGTTGTTGATGGTCGAGACGATCTTGCCGCGGTGGCGGATGATGCCGACATTGGCGACCAGGCGCTCGACATCCTCGTCGGTGAAGGCAGCGACCTTGTCGAAGTCGAAACCGGCGAAGGCCTCGCGGAAATTCTCGCGCTTGCGCAGAATGGTCAGCCAGGACAGGCCGGACTGAAAGCCTTCCAGGCAGATTTTTTCGAACAGCCTGCGGTCGTCGGCGACCGGCCGGCCCCATTCATGGTCGTGGTAGTGCAGATAGTCCGGCAGATTGCCGTGCCAGAAGCAGCGCGTGATCCCGTCGGAGCCGGTAAGCAGTCCGGTGTTGTCTTGCGCCATGGCCAATCCATCCGTTAACGCGCTTTCGCGCTGCATTTACCGCGGCTTTACCAGATTCCTGAACCCGGCGGTAACCACACCAAAAGGTTTACTGACAAAGCGGCATTTTACGCATTCCGATTCATGTTTCGGTTGCCGCTTCGCGCCAAGGATCGCGCAACCGGGGGCAAGTTCCGCCTCCGTCCGTTCGACGATCAAGGTGCGTTCCGATGAAGATCTTTTTGCGTTCCGTGCTCGGCGCCGTGGCCATTCTGGCCGCCGGCGTCACCTCCTCTGCCGCCAACGACCGCTATGCCGACAGGCCGCCGGTGATGGTGAGCCCGGACCTTTCCGCACCCTGGGTGCTGCAGCTTGGCCGGGCGCCCGGCATCGTGCGGCAGAGCCGACAGGTGGTCCAGCAGCCGCGACTTCGCTATGCGCAGCCGGCGCGACCCGATCGGGTGCGCACTGCTTCCGTGCAGGCGCCGGCCAAGCGCGTGGTGATGCGGCCGCAGATCAATCCGCTCTACCTGCCGCAGGAAGTCGCCTATGACGGCCCGCAGAAGCCGGGCACGATCGTCATCGATACGACGCAGAACTTCCTGTTCCTGGTCGAGAAGAACGGCAAGGCGCGGCGCTATGGCGTCGGCACAGGCAAGCCTGGCTTCGAATGGTCTGGCACGCACAAGATCACCAACAAGCGCGTCTGGCCGGACTGGCGCCCGCCAGCGGAGATGATCAAGCGCGAGGCCGCCAAGGGCCGCTACCTCCCGACCTATCTGGCCGGCGGCGAGGAAAACCCGCTTGGCGCCCGCGCGCTCTATCTCGGCACGACGGAATACCGCATCCACGGCACCAACCAGCCATGGACCATCGGCGGCTCGGTGTCTTCCGGCTGCATCCGCATGCGCAACGAGGACGTGGTTGACCTTTACGAGAGGGTCAATGTTGGAACGACCGTGGTCGTGATATAATCGGCTACCGAATCATCTGATCCAGAAGGTTAGACCTTCAGGATCGGGAAGAGTTTGCGGGGGACGGGCCGTGTGGGGATGCGGCCAGTCAGGAAAGGGCAGCCCGGGAAACCGCGCTGCCCTTTCTCTTTGCGGCTATAGCTGAGCCAGGCTGCGCCAGAACGTCGCGCCAGGGGGATGACGGTTCGCTTTCACGCTGCCTTGCCGCATTTCCCCTGCTATAGGGACGGCCAAACTCCCCTGCGCCAAACTCCGCTGCAAAGGTCCAGCCATGTCTCCGCCAGACGATAGCCGCTATCTCCGGGGCGGCCCGGTCGCCCAGCGCATCATGGCATCCGTGCGCGAGGATGCCGCCATCGCTACCGCCGAAGGTTTTCCGCCCAAGCTGGTGTCGATCACCGTCGGCGATACCGCTGCCGTAGATGTCTATGTGCGCAACCAGCGCGCCAAGGCCGCCCTTGCCGGCATCGGTTTCGAGGAGCGGCGGTTCCCCGCCGACATCAGCGCCGGCGAACTCGAGGCGGCGATCCACGGCCTGAACGCCGACCCGCGCGTCACCGGCATCATCATCCAGCGGCCGGTGCCGGCGCATATCCCGATCAAGACGCTGCAAGCGGCGGTGCATCCACTGAAGGACGTCGAGGGCATGCATCCGGCGTCGATCGGCAATATCGTCTACAATCAGCTCGACCTCGCGCCTTGCACGGCTGCGGCCTCGGTCGAGCTGCTCAAGGAAACCGGCCTCGACCTCAAGGGGCTCGAAGTCGTCGTCGTCGGCCATTCCGAGATCGTCGGCAAGCCGATTGCCTTCCTGCTGATGAGCGAAGGCGCGACGGTGACGGTGTGCCATCACATGACGCGCTCGGTGGCGGCACATGCGCGCCGCGCCGATGCGCTGTTCGTCGCCGTCGGCAAGCCGCGGCTGATCAAGGCCGACATGGTGAAGCCCGGTGCGGCCGTCATCGACATCGGCATCAATTCCGAGATCGGCCCGGACGGCACGAGCCGCATCGTCGGCGACGTCGACACCGAGAGCGTGAAGGAAGTCGCGTCCTGGATCACGCCGGTGCCGGGCGGCGTCGGCCCGATCACTGTGGCGATCCTCTTGCGCAACACAATGGTCGCGCTCAGCCGCCAGCGCGCGCGCTACCAGGCGACGTATGGCGTGGTGGACCGGCTGGCAGCGGAATAGCTGCTTACTCGGCGGCGACCAGGTTTCCTTCGGAGACGCCCTCCGGCTTCGGACCACCATAGGCCCAGTCGAGCAGCTTGATCGTGTGCACCACCGGCAGCTTTGCAGCCGAAGCGATCTGGGTGATGCAGCCGATATTGCCTGTGGCAACGATCTCCGCGCCGGTGGCCTCGATGTTTTTCACCTTTCGGTCGCGCAGCTTCTCCGAAATCTCCGGCTGCAGGATGTTGTAGGTGCCGGCCGAGCCGCAGCACAGATGGCCCTCGCGCGGCTCGCGCACGACGAAGCCGGCCTTGGCCAGCAACTCCTTCGGCTGGCGGGTGATCTTCTGGCCGTGCTGCATCGAACAGGCGGAGTGGTAGGCAACGACCGTGCCGGGCTTGCGCACCGGCTCCGGCAGGTCGAGGCTTGCGAGATATTCGGTGATGTCCCTGGCCAGCGCCGAGACCTTTGCAGCCTTGTCGGCATAGGCCGGATCGAGGCGCAGCATGAAGCCATAGTCCTTGATGGTGGTGCCGCAGCCGGACGCGGTGATGACGATGGCATCGAGCCCACCCTGGTCGATGGCGCGTGTCCAGGCATCGACATTCTGCCGGGCCGAGGCAAGGGCTGCTGCCTCGCGGCCCATATGATGGACCAGCGCGCCGCAGCAGGCCTCGCCCTCAGGCACCACGACCTCGACGCCGAGCCTGGTCAGCAATGCAATCGTCGTCTCGTTGATGGCGGGATCGAGCACCGATTGGGCGCAGCCGGTGAGGATGGCGACGCGGCCCTTTTTCGCTCCCTGCCCGGCATGGACGCCAGGAGAGGCCATTGGCGAGGCGGCGGGAATAGAGGCCGGCGCCAGCTTCAGCATAGCACCGAGCGGCTTCAAGGCTGGGACCTTTTCGAACAGGCCGATGAACGGCTTGCCCAACCTCGCCAGCTTCAGCGCGGCGCGAAAGCGCGCGGGGTAAGGCAGCACTAGGGCCAGCAGGGCGCGGGTCAGCCGGTCGAGCAGCGGCCGCCTGTAAGTCTCCTCGATATGGGCGCGGGCATGGTCGACCAGATGCATGTAGTTGACGCCCGACGGGCAGGTCGTCATGCAGGCGAGGCAGGACAGGCAGCGGTCGATATGGGTGACGATCTCCTTGTCGGCGGGACGGCCGTTCTCCAGCATATCCTTGATCAGGTAGATGCGCCCGCGCGGTGAATCCAGCTCGTTGCCGAGTGTGACATAGGTCGGGCAGGTGGCGGTGCAGAAGCCGCAATGCACGCATTTGCGCAGGATCTTCTCCGATTCCGCGACATGCGGATCGGCGAGCTGGGCAAGGGAGAAATTGGTCTGCATCGCGTTAGCCCTGGGCCATGCGGCCGGGATTGAGGATGGCCTTGGGATCGAACTCGGCCTTGAGCCTAGCCGACAGGGCGGCCAGATGCGGCGCCTGTGGCTCGAACACCGGCACGGCGGCGCGATGCGCGGGCGCGGCGCGCACCAGCGTCGCGTGGCCGCCGCCATGTTTTCTGATCAGCCCGCGCAGCAGGGCGGCCTCGGGATCGCCCTCCTCCATGCGCAGCCAGACCAGCCCACCCTGCCAGTCGTAAAAGGCGCTGACGCCGATCTGCATGCGCAGCGTCAGTACCATCTGGTGGGCCTGGGACGGCGCCATCGAAACGCGCCAGACCGGCTTTTCACTGCCGTCGGCGAAGGGAGCGCAATCCCTGATATCACGCCAAAGGGCATGCGAGGCCTCGCCGGCAATGTCCTGCAACGGGCCGGCATTTTTCAGCAGGGTTTTCAGTGCCTCGATGCGATAGGCGACCGAAGGGCCGAACCCTTCGACGCGCAGCAGCGTCGCGGCGTCAGTGCCGAGCGCGCCGTCGGCGACACGCGCGGCGATCCGCTCCGGCAGATGCGCGGCGCTCGTCACTTCGGCGCTGGAGCCGAGCGCCAGCGCCATGGCGGCGGCCGCCGCATCGTCGAGCAGGCCACGCACGGCAAGCGTGACCTCGGTCTCGGCCGCCGGCAACACCTTGAAGGTGACGTCGGTGAACACGGCCAGCGTCCCCCAGCTGTTGGCCATCAGCTTCGACAGGTCGTAGCCGGTGACATTCTTGACGACGCGGCCGCCGGACTTGAAAGCCTCGCCGCGGCCGGCAACGGCGTTGATGCCGAGGATGTGGTCGCGCGCGGCGCCCGCCTTCAGCCGGCGCGGGCCGGACAGGTTCGCGGCAAGCACACCGCCGATCGTGCCTCTTCCCTTGATGCCGCCGAACAATGGGCCGTAGTCCATCGGCTCGAAAGCAAGTTGCTGGCCGTTTTCGGCGAGCAGGCTTTCTATATCGGAAAGCGGTGTGCCGGCCTTCGCCGACAGCACCAGTTCGGCCGGCTCGTAGAGCGTGACGCCGGTGAGTTTTGAGAGATCGAGCGTGTGCTCGGTTTGCGATGGCCGACCGATGCCGCGCTTGGAGCCGTGGCCGATGGTCTCCAGCGGCGATTCCTCCGCAGCCGCCCATTGGACGGTGGAGAGGACTTCGGTGGACGAGGTGGGAGTGAAGGTGGTCATGGCGACGCGCCGCTTGCGAGTGCAGAGACGTCGAGTTCCTTCGTGCCCCCCTCTGTCCTGCCGGACATCTCCCCCACTTGGGGGGAGATTAGCAGCTTTGGCGACCGCGCCTCTCTAGCAACGTCGAAGATTGGCGAAGGCAGAGATGACTGGTGATCTCCCCCCTTGTGGGGGAGATGTCCGGCAGGACAGAGGGGGGCGCGAAGGATCGCCGACGTGAGACATTCCGCCCCCATCAAAACCTCGGAATATCCGGAAACGCGACCTGCCCGCGATGCACATGCATGCGTCCAAGCTCCGCGCAGCGGCGCAGTTGCGGGAACACTTTTCCCGGGTTGAGCAGATGGTTGGGATCGAAGGCGCATTTGACGCGCATTTGTTGGTCGAGGTCGATCTGGTTGAACATCTCCGGCATCAAATCGCGCTTCTCGACGCCGACGCCGTGCTCGCCGGTCAAGACGCCGCCGACCTTGACGCAGAGCCGCAAGATGTCGGCGCCAAAACTTTCCGCCTTGTCGAGTTCGCCCGGCACGTTGGCGTCATAGAGGATCAGCGGATGCAGATTGCCGTCGCCGGCGTGGAAGACATTGGCGACGCCGAGGCCGTATTTCTCCGACAGTTCGCGCATGCCGGCGAGCACACCCGGCAATTCCTTGCGCGGGATGGTGCCATCCATGCAGTAATAGTCGGGCGAGATGCGGCCGACCGCCGGGAAGGCCGCCTTGCGACCGGCCCAGAAGCTCAGCCGCTCCTGTTCGGATTGCGAGACGCGGCATGTGGTGGAGCCGTTCCTGTAGGCGATCGCTTCGACGAGACCGATCAGGTGATCGACCTCGACGCCCGGCCCGTCGAGTTCGACGATCAGCAGCGCCTCGACATCAAGGGGATAGCCGGCGTGGACGAAATCTTCCGCGGCATGGATCGCCGGCCGGTCCATCATCTCCATGCCGCCAGGGATAATGCCGGCGCCGATGATGTCGGCGACGCATTGGCCGCCCTGCTCGCTGGTCGGAAAGCCGATCAGCAGAGCACGGGCCGTCTCTGGCTTTTTCAGGATGCGCACGGTGACCTCGGTGACGACGCCGAGCAGGCCTTCGGACCCCGTCATGACGCCGAGGAGATCATAGCCTTCCGAGTCCAGATGATTGCCGCCAAGCCGCACCACCTCGCCGTTCATCAGCACCATCTCAATGCCCAGCACATTGTTGGCGGTCAGGCCGTATTTCAGGCAGTGCACGCCGCCGGAATTTTCAGCGACATTGCCGCCGATCGAGCAGGCGATCTGGGAGGATGGATCGGGCGCATAGTAGAAGCCCTCCTGCTCGACGGCGGTGGTGATGCCGAGATTGGTGACGCCGGGCTGAGCGACGACGACGCGATCGGGATAGTCGATGGCAAGGATGCGGTTGAAGCGGCTCATGACCAGCAGCACGGCATCCTCGAGCGGCAACGCGCCGCCGGAGAGCGAGGTGCCGGAGCCGCGCGGCACGACACGGATGTTGCGGTCGTTGCAGTATTTCAGCACCCGCGACACCTGCGCCACCGTTTCCGGCAGCACCACGACCAGCGGCAATTGCCGGTAGGCGGTGAGACCGTCGCTTTCGAAGGCGCGCATTTCGTTGGTGGCGTCGACGACGCCCTCGCCCGGCACGATGATGCGCATATCGGCGACGATCTCTGCGCGCCTTCGCATCGTGGCGTCGTCTGGCTTGGGCATGACAAGGCCGGACATTGGCGGCGTCCTCCGCTTGGCTGGTAAAAAACTTTTACCAGTTACATCCGGATGTTGCAAACACCGCGTCGGGCAAAGAGCGTACTGCCAGCCTTCCGCAGCGGCAATCTGCCGCTATGGATCTTAACCCTCCCCCTTGTGGGGAGGGTCGCGAACGCAGTGAGCGGGGTGGGGGTCCGCGCGACGAAAGCTCTTTACGAGCACCCTCACCCCGATCCGCTATGCGGATCGACCCTCCCCACAAGGGGGAGGGTAAAGTGCGCTCCTACTCCCCCGGATGTTTCGCCGGCTCGGAGTGCATCCGCCTGACTCGCCGCACGCCCCACCAGACCAGCAGGATGGCGACCGGCACCGCCGCGGCAGTGACGATTTCGGGTGCAAAGGCATGGCCGAAGATCGATGCGCCCTTGGCGAGATAGGAGATCAGGCCGACGACATAGTAGGACACTGCTGCCACCGACAGGCCCTCGACCGTCTGCTGCAACCGCAGTTGCAGCCGGGCGCGGTTGTTCATCGACGCCAGCAGATCGCGGTTCTGCTTCTCGACCTCGACATCGACCCACGTGCGCAGCAGCGTCGTGGCGCGGGTCAGTTTTCGCGACAGGTTGGCCTGGCGCTCCTCGACCGACCGGCAGGTGCGCATGGCGGGTGCCACCCGCCGCTGCAGGAAGCCACGCCAGGTGTCGTAGCCGGGCACGGCTTCTTCCTCCAGCGCTTCCAGCCGCTCGACAACGATGCCGTCATAGGCGCGACTGGCGCCGAAGCGATAGAGGCTGGAGGCGGCATCAGCCTCGAGTTCAGCGGCAAGCTCGGTCAGGTCGGCGAGCAGCGTCTGGCTGTCGCGGGTTTCAGCGGCCTTCATTTCCAGCGTGGTCTGCGCCAGCCGGTCCTCGATGCGGCGGGCGCGGCCCGACAGCGTCAGCGCCAGCGGCAGGCCGAGCATGGCAAGCGTGCGATACGTCTCGACGTCGATCAGCCGCTGCGACAGCGCGCCGGTCCGCGCCGGCGTCAGGCCGCGATCAAGCACCAGGATGCGGGTCAGGCCGTCGCCGTCCTGGCGGAAATCGGTGACGATGGCCGCATTGCCGCGCTCGACCAGCGAATAGCAGAGGCTCGTCGGGTCGAAGGCCGCAATCAGCTTCTCGCTTGCCGGCGTCCATTTGCGGATCTCCAGCCTTATGCCTGAGATCACCGTTCCCGGCGGCGAGAACCCGTTGCCGAAAGGAGAATCCTCCTGCGCCCTGCCGCTTTCGGCAAGCGGCCCTTCCCAAAGATAGGTCGAGAATTCCGTATGCCGCTCCCAGCGCAGCGTACCCTTGCCCCACTTCATGGCGTGGTGGCGGGCATGACGGTCGGGCGCCGCGATGCCGAGGCGCCGCGACAGTTCGGAGAGCACGGCCATGTCGACGCCGGAGCCGCCCTCGGTCATGAAGGCGAGTTGCACAAGCACGCGCGGCTTCTCGATCAGCGGATGCGGCCGGGCATGGACCTCGCCGATCGCGCCGGGCCGTCCCTCATGCGCGGGAAAGCCCATCACGCTGCCCTGGGCGCGCGGCTGGAATTCGAGGTTGGACGTCTCGTCCGACACGGTGGTCCCCCTGTTCTCGACCCTTCGTGTGATGGCGTCCTCTAAAGGCAATCCATGAGGCGCGTAAACACCAAAGTCTAGCATCGTAGGTCCTGCCGGCGCGACGCGCAGACCGACCCGATTGGGCAAATTGGATAAATAATTTGACCAGTTGGCGACGCTGGCTTTATCTTGCGCGACGCCGGTTCAATTTCCCAGGCCCCCGTTGAGCGATATTTTCTCCAGGATCGAGCATTCGCGCACCGCCGACGAGGTGGTGCAGCAGATCGAAAGCCTGATCCTTGAAGGCGTGCTGCGCACCGGCGACCGGCTGCCGGGCGAGCGCGAGCTGGCGCGCCAGTTCGACGTGTCGCGGCCGATCCTGCGCGATGCGCTGAAGGCGCTGGAAGGGCGCGGGCTGCTGATCACCAAGGCCGGCGGCGGCACCCATGTCGCCGACGTCATCGGCCAGTTGTTCACCAAGCCGGTGACCGACCTCGTCTCCATGCACCGCAAGGCGGTGACCGACTATCTGGAATACCGCCGCGAGATCGAAGGTGTTGCGGCCGAATATGCGGCGCGGCGCGCGACAGCGGACGACATTGCGCTGCTCGACCGCATCATGGCGCGCATGGACGAGGCGCACCGCACCGGCGATTTCGACGACGAGGCGGAAATCGACGTCGAGTTCCACCATGCTGTGTGCGAATGCGCGCACAACATCATCCTCTTGCACACACTGCGCTCCTGCTACCGGCTGCTGTCTGAAGGCGTGTTCCAGAACCGGCTTCTGGTGTTCAGCGTGCCCGGAGCGCGCGAGGCGCTGCTGGCCCAGCACGGCGCGATCTACAAAGCCGTGAAGGCCGGCGATCCCTCAGCTGCCCGCCAAGCGGCGATGGACCATATCTCCTATGTCGAACGCTCGATGCTCGAGGCCGAACGCAGCGGCGACTGGCAGCGCGTGTCGCGGCTCAGGCTTAAGCAGCGCTCCGACGCCGACGACGGCTTCAAGACGACTGGCTAACGAGGAACCACCATGAGCGACATCCTCACCATTGCCGATCTCAAGGACCTGGCACGCCGGCGGGTGCCGAAGATGTTCTTCGACTATGCCGATTCCGGCGCCTGGACGGAAAGCACCTACCGCGCCAACGAGGAGGATTTCGGCAAGATCAAGTTCCGTCAGCGCGTGCTGGTCGACATGAGCAACCGCTCGCTGGAATCGACCATGATCGGCGAGAAAGTGGCGATGCCGGTGGCGCTTGCCCCAACTGGAATGACCGGCATGCAGCATGCCGATGGCGAGATGCTGGCGGCGCAGGCGGCAGAGGAATTCGGCGTGCCGTTCACGCTGTCGACGATGAGCATCTGCTCGATCGAGGATGTCGCGTCGGTGACGAAGAAGCCGTTCTGGTTCCAGCTCTACGTGCTTCGCGACAAGGATTTCGTGCTCGACCTGATCGACAGGGCGAAGGCTGCAAAATGCTCGGCGCTGGTGTTGACGCTCGACCTGCAGATCCTGGGGCAGCGCCACAAGGATGTCCGCAACGGGCTGTCGGCGCCGCCCAAGATGACGCTGGCCAACATTGCCAACATCGCCATGCGGCCGCGCTGGCTGATGGGCATTGCCGGCACCAAGCGCCGCACCTTCCGCAACATTGTCGGCCATGCCAAGGGCGTCGGCGACGTCGCTTCGCTGGCATCGTGGACGACGGAGCAGTTCGACCCGCACCTGTCGTGGAAGGACGTCGCCTGGATCAAGGAGCGCTGGGGCGGCAAGCTGATCCTGAAAGGTATTCTCGACAAAGAGGACGCGCTGATGGCGGTCGAGACCGGCGCCGACGCCATCATCGTTTCCAACCATGGCGGGCGCCAGCTCGACGGCGCATCGTCGTCAATCATGGCGCTGGAGGAGATCGCCGATGCCGTCGGCGACAGGATCGAGGTGCATATGGACGGCGGCATCCGCTCGGGCCAGGACGTGCTGAAGGCGCTTTGCCTCGGCGCCAAGGGCACCTATATCGGCCGCCCGTTCCTGTACGGGTTGGGCGCCATGGGCAAGCAAGGCGTGACCCTGGCGCTGGACATCATCCGCAAGGAGATGGACATCACGCTGGCACTGTGCGGCAAACGGCTGGTGACCGAGATGGGCAAGGACCAGTTGCGGCGATAGGGTCTTGTTCACCGATTAGACCCTAGCTTCGCTGGATCACGGAGACGAAGCCGCCTTGACCGAGACCGGCATCCACTACCTCGACGCGCGCGCGCCCGATGGCATGCGCCTCTATGCGATCGGCGACGTGCATGGCCGGCTCGATCTGCTCGCCGCCATGCATCGCCGCATCGAGAGCGAACTCGAATACAAGCCGACCAGCGATTGGCGCGTCATCCACCTCGGCGACTATGTCGACCGCGGACCAGAGTCCAAGGGCGTCATAGACTTCCTGATCGAGGCGCAGAAACGCGATCCACGGCATCTGATGCTCGCCGGCAACCACGATATCGGCTTCCTCGATTTTCTCGACGAGCCTGACCCGGAAGGGCTGTTCATCCGCTATGGCGGCGTGCAGACGGCACAATCCTATGGCGTCGACCTAGCGGGACACGCAAGCTGGTTCGGCAAGGCCGAGGCGTTACGGCGGGGACACCAGGCACTGGTCAATGCTGTACCGCAAGCCCATGTCGACTTCCTGCGGTCGCTGCAATTGTCACTGATATCAGGTGATTTCTTCTTCTGCCATGCTGGCGTCAGGCCTGACGTGCCGCTGGAGAGCCAGAGCCCGCAGGATCTGGTCTGGATACGCGACGTCTTCCACAACCATCCAGGGCTTTACCCGAAGGTGATCGTGCACGGCCACACACCGGTGCCGGAGGCGGAGGTGATGCCGAACCGCGTCAATGTCGACACGCTCGCCTGGCAGTCAGGCATGCTCAGCGCGCTCGCCGTGGACGGCGCGGACAAGCGTGTCCTGACTGTGCAGGGAAAAGCGTTTTAGCGAAGCGCGGCGGTGACGCCGTAGCCGTCGACGGCCTGATGGTTGTTGGCTGCATCGGCGGAATAAATGCCGAGACCGCACAAAACGATGGCAGACAGCATGACAAAGGACAGAAGCGCTGCTTTCACGGACGTCATCTCTAGTTGAGCTTCCTGCATCTGGGCACGAGGCGGTTACCAATGGGTTGAAACCGAGAATTCGTCTCAAAGTTTCGACGATTTCGCGCTTGTAGGTCGATTCTGTATCGGCGGTGTGTCGCGCGGATCACACAGAAGGTTCATCGCGGTTGCATTGCCGATGCATAGCGCGCGCCTTGTAGGATAGCGTTCGGCCACAAACCAAGGACGAAAGAAGTTGTCCCCGGCAGATTCCCCGCCGCGTGCCAATTATGCAACGGCCGCGCGTTGGCTGGGTTCAGATCGTCGCCACCCAGGCGCGGGCAATGGCCAAGCCCGCGGCATCAGCCTCGGGGCCGTTGAGAGCCATTTCGCTGTCGAGGCGATCGTGCCAGTCGGGATGGCGATCGGCAATCAGCGGCGCGAAGGACGTGCTCCAGTCCCTCACCATCGGCCGGTCGGCCTCGAAATGGAACTGGAAGCCGTAGACGGCGCGGCCGATACGGAACGCCTGGTTCTCAGCAATCTCGCTGCCGGCAAGCCGCACCGCATTTGACGGCAGCGCGAAAGTGTCGTCGTGCCATTCGAAGATGGGGAAATCCTGGGGAAGTGCGCCAAGCACCGGATCGGTTCTGGCGTCCGGCGTCAGCGATACCTTGTGCCAGCCGAATTCCGAGGCGGCGCCGATCTGGTTCTCACCGCCGAAAGTGCGGGCAACCAACTGGCTGCCCAGGCAGATACCGAGAACCGAGCGATCCTTGGCGGCGAAATCGCGGGTCAGTTCGAGCAGCGCCGGGAAATACGGGTAGTCATCGTCGGCCAGCGCATTCTGACCGCCGCCAAGCATCACCATGGCATCGTGTCCGGTCGCGTCGTCCGGCAGCGCATCGCCCTTGTAGGGCCGGCGCAGGTCGAGATCGGCGCCGGCTTCGGCGAGCGCGGCACCAACCTGGCCAAGGCCGGTGTTGTCGTAGTTCTGGACCACCAGCACCCGCATCGCAAAACCCTGCTGACATGAAATGACGCGACGAGCGATATCATGTCGCCCGTATTGCAGCCAAGATGCGTATTCGGGAGAGAGCTATGCCACTGCAGAACCGGGTCGATCCGTTCGGCGCCATCCATGCCATATCCGAGCGCGGCCTGTTCACCGGCAATCGCGGCATCATCCACGATCCTGAGACCAAGACGCTGCTGAAAAAGCGTTGGGCCTTGCCGGCCTGGATCATCTGCGTCTGCCAATTCCGCAATGTGCGGCGCGAGCCGATGGGCAGGAACAGGCCGGGCGGCAGGGCCGGCTGGACCGAGTTGTTCTTCCTCGACGAGGTGACGGCGCTGGCCGCCGGGCACCGTCCCTGTTTCTATTGCCGGCGTGAGCGAGCCACGGATTTTGTCGGGCTTTTCGGCAAAGTCTTCGGTGTAAACGAACCGCGCGCGCCAACGGTGGACAAGCGGCTGCACAAGGAGCGGCTGGCTTCCGGCGGCAAGCCACCTGATGTCACCATGGGAGAGCTTGCCGAATTGCCGGACGGAGCGATGATCGCGGATGGCGGCTCGGCCTATGCGCTGCGCGGCGGCAACGCGCTGCCCTGGTCGTTCGCAGGCTATGGCGATGCGGCGGCCTTCGACAGCCTTGCCGGCCGGTCGCTGCGCCTGCTCACACCGGCCACGACCGTTTCGGTGCTGCGGCACGGTTTTGAACCGGTGTGGCATCGTTCCGCCGAGACTTGACGCCAGGCACCGCCTCCCCCATTCCTCGGCGATGCGCGCCAATTACAAGATGCAGCGGCTGTTCGTGCCGGACGACCTCGCGGCAGGCATCGAATTCGATGCCGGCCAGCAGCAGAGCCATTATCTCACGCATGTGCTGCGGCTCGGCGAAGGCGCCGAGATCCTGGTCTTCAACGGCCGCGACGGCGAGTGGTCGGCGGCGATTGCCACCAGGTCGAAAAGGGCGGTGCGGCTGAAGGTGCTGGCCTCGCAGAGACCGCAACCGCCCCTGCCTGACCTGATCTATTGCTTTGCGCCGCTGAAACAGGGCCGGCTCGACTATCTCGTGCAGAAGGCGGTCGAGATGGGCGCCGGCATCCTGCAGCCGGTGATCACCCAGCACACGCAAGTGGCAAAACCCTCCATCGACCGGCTGCGCGCCAATGTCGTCGAGGCGGCCGAGCAATGCGGCATACTGGCGGTGCCGGAAGTGCGCGAGGCCGAGAAATTCGAGCGCCTGCTCTCCGGCTGGGACAAGGAACGCCGGCTTATCTTCTGCGACGAGGATGCCTCGACCAACAACCCGCTGCCGGCATTGCAGGCAATACCTGAGAGGAAGCTGGCGCTGCTGGTCGGGCCGGAAGGCGGCTTTTCCGATGACGAACGCAAGATGCTGCGGGCGCTCCCCTTCGTCACTGCCATCCCGCTCGGACCGCGCATCCTGCGCGCTGACACAGCAGCTGTAGCGGCGCTTGCGGTGATGCAGGCGACGGTCGGAGACTGGTAAGAAGCGTAAAGATCAATTCCTGTTGACCTGTGGCTCAGGATTTTTCGCTTGATCGGCTGCTGACATTTCGTCCATTTAGCGCCGGCGGGCTCCGAGAGCCGCAGAGGGGGCCCCATGGCGCGCGACACAACCGATTTCCGGCCAATCGAAGGCATCGACGAACTGGTCGAACATCTGGCCGAAGGCAACAAGCCGCGCGACAAGTGGCGCATCGGGACCGAGCACGAGAAGTTCCCCTTCTATGTCGACGGCAACGCGCCGGTGCCCTATGGCGGCGAGCGCGGCATCCGCGCCATCCTCGAAGGCATGCAGCAAAAGCTCGGCTGGGACCCGATCATCGATGACGGCCGCATCATCGGCCTGGTCGAGCCGACCGGCCAGGGCGCGATCTCGCTCGAGCCGGGCGGCCAGTTCGAGCTGTCGGGCGCGCCGCTGGAAACGATCCACCAGACCTGTCGCGAGGGCAATGCGCATCTGGCGCAGGTCCGCGAGATCGCCGAGCCGATGGGCATCCGCTTTCTCGGCCTCGGCGGCAGCCCGAAATGGTCGCTGGCCGAGACGCCGAAAATGCCGAAATCGCGCTACGAAATCATGACCCGCTACATGCCCAAGGTCGGCACCAAGGGTCTCGACATGATGTATCGCACCTGCACCATCCAGGTGAACCTCGACTTCGAAAGCGAAGCCGACATGCGCCGCAAGATGCAGGTGTCGCTGAAGCTGCAGCCACTGTCGACGGCGCTGTTTGCCAACTCGCCCTTCACCGACAGCCGGCCGAACGGACTGCAGAGCTGGCGCGGCGACATCTGGCGCGACACCGACAACCAGCGCTCGGGCCTGCTCGAATTCTGCTTCTCGCCCGAGTTCGGCTTTGCCGACTATGTCGAATGGGCGCTCGACGTGCCGATGTATTTCGTCATCCGCGACGGCCACTATCACGACATGACGCACATCACCTTCCGCCAGTTCATGGCCGGCGTTGCCCGCAATGAAGTACCGGACGGACTGCCCACCATGGGCGACTGGGCGAACCATCTGTCGACCCTGTTCCCTGACGTCAGGCTGAAGCGCTTCCTCGAAATGCGCGGCGCCGATGGCGGGCCGTGGCGCCGCATCTGCGCGCTGCCGGCCTTCTGGGTCGGGCTGCTCTATGACGAGGCCGCGCTCGACGCCGCCGAGGCGCTGACTTCGAGCTGGACCTATGAAGAAACGCTGGCGATGCGCAATGCGGTGCCGGAACAAGGCATTTCCGCGCCGTTCCGCAACACGACGCTGCGTGAGATCGGCCGCGATGTAATGACGATTTCGCGCCTTGGGCTGAAAAATCGCGGCAGGAAGAACCGCGACGGCTATGACGAGACCTCGTTCCTCAACACGCTGGACGAAGTCGTGGCGCGCGGTACCACCAGTGCCGAGGAAATGCTGTCGGCCTACCACACGCGCTGGGGCGGCTCGATCGAGCCGGTGTTCATGGAATATGCGTATTAGCGTCGCGCCTTGAGCAGCGGCAAAAGCCGCTTCAATCGAACATCGAAACGAACTAGGTTCTCCCTCGAGGATTTCCCGGAGGAGAAACCGATGCCTACCTTGTTCGACATATTGGCGCAGGCGCAGAACGGCAACGGCATGCAGGCGCTTGCCCAGCAGTACGGGCTTTCCATGCAGCAGACGCAGGCGGCTGTCGCCGCTCTGCTGCCGGCCTTCTCGCAAGGGCTGCAACGCAACACCGCCGATCCCTATGGGCTAGGCGCCTTCATGACGGCGATGGCGAGCGGCCAGCACGCCAAATACTTCGAGGACGCGACCAGGGCTTTCTCACCGCAAGGCGTCAATGAGGGCGATGGCATTCTGGGTCATCTGTTCGGCTCGAAGGAGCTGTCGCGCGCGGTGGCCAGCCAGGCCGCGCAGGCGACCGGCGTCAGCCAGCAGATCCTGCAGCAGATGCTGCCGGCCATCGCTTCGATGGTGATGGGCGGATTGTTCAAGCAGACGACAAACCAGTTGACCGGGGGGCAGATGCAGGCCGCCGGTGGCTTCGGCGGCGGCAGCAATCCGCTCGGCGAGATCATCGAACAGATGATGCGGCAGGCGGGCGGCGGGGCACAGCCTGCGCCGCAGCCAGCACCCAATTCTTACGGTGAGAACCCGCTGGGCAAAGTGCTGCAGGACATGTTCGGCGGCGGCGCCCAACAGCCGCAAAGCCAGCCGCAACAGGCGCCCAACCCATATGGCGACAATCCGCTGGGCAAGGTGCTGCAGGATATGTTCGGCGGTGGCGCGGCACAGCAACCGCAGGGCCGGCCGCAGCAGCCAACACAGCCGCAACAGACGCAGAGCCCTTACGGCGACAACCCGCTGGGCAAGATTTTTGAAGAGATGATGCGGCAAGGCGGTGGTGGCGGCTTCGGCCTGCCCGGTGGGCAGCCGGCGCCGCAGCAGCCGCAAGCACCCCAGCCGCGACAGGCACCGCAGGAGCGCCAGGCGCCGCAACCGCAGGCCAATCCGAGCGGCAGGCCACGCAATCCGTTCGACGATATTTTCGGCAAGATGTTCGAGACCGGCGCCCAGCAGCGCGACGACTATCAGAAGGGCGTGGAAACGATCTTCGACCAGTTCAAGCGGGACATGGACCGGCGGTAGTTGGTGGTAGTTGGGCGCTGACCTTCGCGGCTTCGGAGCAAGGAACGAAGCGACGCGGCGCAGACCGCACGATGACGACGGAGCTTTAAAAGAAAAGCCCGGTCCTGGAGGAGGACCGGGCCAGTGTGCAGGCTGGCCGGCGGGGAACCGGCAGGGAGTGGGGAGCCTGCTATACTCGTTGGTCGTAGCGAGCCTGAGAAAGGTTCACGGCAACCGAAACAATGCGCCCGATATCACGCTATCTGGCGGGCGAGATCTTCGATTGTATCGGCGCGATCGCTCGCAATCGCACGCAGCTTCACGGTCGGATCGGCGCCGAACGGCACATCGATGGCGACATGGAGATCCGCGCGCGTCAGGCCGATATCGGCGAGTTCGGCGTCCGACATCTCGCCGAGGCGATAGAAGGCCCGGCGATTTTTCCAGGCCTGGTAGGCATTGAGAAGGGTGTTGGCCACGCGCGTCGCAACGGCCGGACGCGAGGTGATGCGCGAGGTCTCGGTGGCGAAATCAAACGTGGTCATGTCGGTCTCCTTCAGACTCGAACTGGACAAGACCAGGCGATCGGCGCTGGGGACAGCGGCCGTTCCGGTCTGGATTCACATGCCTTCATGTGGACAATGTGAATTTGCCACGCACCGATTGATTAATCGAACGAATGTTTCTAATCTTTAGCATCAACGCTACTGATGGATTGGACCGATGAAAGCGCCACTCGATCTCGACCAGTTGCAGACCTTCATCTCGATTGCCGATACCGGCAGCTTTACCCGCGCGGCCGAGGAAGTGCTGCGCACGCAATCGGCGGTGTCGATGCAGATGCGCCGGCTGGAAGAGCGGATCGGCAAGCCGCTGTTCGAAAAGGACGGCCGCACCAACAGGCTGACCGAGGAAGGCGACAAGCTGCTCTCCTACGCGCGCCGCCTGCTCTATCTCAACCGCGAAACGCTAGCCGCCTTCGATGACCAGCGGCTCGAAGGCACCATCCGCATCGGCACCCCCGACGACTATGCCGACCGGTTCCTGCCCGAAATCATGGCACGCTTCACACGGTCAAACCCGCGCGTCGAACTGACCGTCATCTGCGAGCCTACGCCAGGCTTGGTCGAGCATATCAAGCGCGGCAATCTCGATCTTGCGCTGGTGACGCACAACGATACGCGCGGCCAGTCGGAAGTGGTGCGGCGCGAGCCGCTGCTATGGGTGACCTCGGCTAACCATGCCACGCACGAACAGGAAGTGCTGCCGATGGCCTTCGGCCGGCCGAACTGCATCTGGCGGCGCGCCGCCGTCGATGTGCTCGACCGGCAAAACCGCGACTATCGAATCCTGTTCACCAGCTTCTCGGCCACCGTCATCACCGCCGCGGTGCTGTCGGGGCTGGCGATCTCGGTGCTGCCGGAATGCGCGCTGCGGCCCGGCATGCGAGTGCTGGGCGAAGCCGACGGTTTTGGCGCCCTGCCCGACTGCCGCATCGGCATCATGCGCGGCCAGACCTCGCGTCCCGAAATCGTCGACGCTCTGGCCCGACACATCTCGGAAAGCCTCGACAATATTTCCGTGCCGCTCGGCGAAGAAACGGGAAGCTTCGATTTCGCCTCGCTCGCCTTCGCCAAGATGAAGCGGAGCAAGCCGAACCAGATCCTGCCTGGCTGGTAGGAACGATCAGGCCGACGCTGCCGCCTCCGTCGTTGCGTTGGCCGACGACAGGCCGGGCAGCGCCACCAATTGCGCCGGCTCCAGCGGCGGCGACAAGAGGTGGCCCTGCAGCTGCTGGCAGCCCATGGCGACCAGCAGCGCCTTTTGCACCTCGGTCTCTACGCCCTCGGCGGTGACCTCGACCTTGAGCGCGCCGGCGAGATCGATCAGCGCCTTGACGATGGCGCCCGAATTGCCGTCGCCGTCGAGAAGCCGCACGAAGGAGCGGTCGATCTTGAGCTTGTCGATGGCATGGCGGCGCAGATAGCTCAGCGACGAATAGCCGGTGCCGAAATCGTCGAGCACAATGCCGACGCCCGACTGGCGCAAGGCTGCCAGAGCCGCTCTGGTGGTGTCGTTGTTTTCCAGGAGAACGTTTTCGGTGATTTCGAGCTGCAGGCGCTTCGGCGCCAGTCCGGTTTCGGCGAGGATCGAGGCAACCTCTTCGGCAAAGCCGGCGTCGCGCAATTGCAGCGGCGAGACATTGACGGCGAGCCACGGCAGTTTGGTCTTCAGGGCGAAGCGGCAGGCTTCCAGCAGGGCCCATGCGCCGAGCTGCCCGATCATGCCGCGTTCCTCGGCGATGGCGATGAACTGCGCCGCCGGCAGTGCGCCATGGACCTCATGCGCCCAGCGGATCAGCGCCTCGGCGCCGACAATGGTCTTGCCGTCGCTGGCAAAGACCGGCTGGTAGGCGAGCTTGATACCGGTGCCGCCATTCAGCGCGCTACGCAGCTCGCTCTCGACCTTGCGCTTGCGCAGCAAAAGGTCGTCCATGTCGCCGGCGAAGACCTGGTAGCGGCCACGGCCGTTCTTCTTGGCTTCGTAGAGCGCGATGTCGGCCTTGCGCAGCAGATCGTCTGCGTCGGCATCAGGGCCTGTCGACAAGGCTATGCCGATGCTGGCGCTGATAAAGACCTGATCGTCCATCAGCTTGAACGGCTCCTGCAGTTTCTGCAGCACCCTCTCGGAAATATCCTCGGCGTTCCTTACGTCGCGGACATCGATCAGGATCACCGCGAATTCGTCGCCACCCAGTCTTGCCACCGTGTCGACGTCGCGAACCGTATGCTGAAGCCTGGCCGCCGTCTGGCGCACGAGTTCGTCGCCTGCCGGGTGACCAAGCGTGTCGTTGACATGCTTGAAGCGATCTAGATCGAGATAAAGCAGCGCGACCTTGCTTTCATTGCCGGAGGTAAGCAAGGCACGCCGCAGCCTGTCCTCGAACAGTGCCCGGTTGGGCAGGCCGGTGAGCGTGTCGTGAAAGGCGAGATATTGCGCCTGGGCCTGGCTGGTCTGCAGCGCCGATGACGCACGGCGCAGACGCCGGAGCAGAAAGGCGAGCACGCTCGCCGCAACCAGCGCGGCCAGAGCCAGGGCCGGGCTGGCCTTGCCCACCAGCGTCAGGCCGGGCCGTTCCTGGTCCCAGGCAATATAGCCGAGGATGACACCCTGTTTGTCGATAAGCGGAATGGCAGCCGAGCCAAGCGGCTGAGCCATCGGCAGGAGATGCGCCCCCGCCAGCAGATATTTCTGCGCGATCTTGCCGATCACCGCGTCGTTGATGAACTCTATGGAGACATGCAGATATTCGCTGCCGGATGCCTGGGTGACGCGATCCGAACTCGGCACCAGAGGCATGACGCTGAGTATGGCAGGCTGACCGCCAAGCGAGACCAGATCGTCGGCAACGAATTTTGCGCCGGCCTGGCTTGCGTCCTTGCTCATCATCTGGCGCAACCTGGCGATGGTCGGCCGCAAAGCGGGTTCGTCCTCGCCAAAGACGGCAGGCGACACGACCTTGCCTTCGCGCATGGCGTGGACCGGCCGGTTGGCGTTGTCCAGCACATAGACCCGGTTGTGGCCGTAATACGAGTACATCCAGACGCTGAAATTCTCGGCCATCCAGGTCTGGTTGCCGGCCTTGGCGTTTATAACGGAATCATCCCAGACGGCGACGCTTTCCTGCTCGCGCTTTACCGCGGCGATCAGGTCCTGCAGGCCGTTGGCAAGGAAAACCTTCTCCCGCTCGAGCGAGACCCGGTCGGCCTGCATGGTGGCGTAAAGGCCGAAGCCGACAACGATGGCCAGTGCAAAAACGGCAAGCGTCAGCACCGTCAGGGTGACCTGGAACGTCAACGGGCTGCGTTGTTTGCGGGCGCTCATGCGTCCTCCTTGGCCCAGAGTCAATCAGGCCAGGCTTAAGATCAAGTTATGGAATCTTGACGCGGAGCGACAACAGCCGCTCAATCGGCCGATGAGCGACGCAGAATCCGAATCACGAACCAATGCCACCGAATACACGGTGAGCGAGATTTCCGGCGCGCTGAAGCGCACGGTCGAGGATGTCTTCGGCCATGTGCGGGTGCGCGGCGAAATTTCCGGCTATCGCGGGCCGCACTCTTCCGGCCATGCCTATTTCACCCTGAAGGACGACCGCGCGCGGCTCGATGCCGTGGTCTGGAAAGGCACGATGAGCCGGCTGAAATTCCGTCCCGAAGAGGGGATGGAGGTGATCGCCACCGGCAAACTCACCACCTATCCCGGCAAATCCAACTACCAGATCGTCATCGACAATCTAGAACCCGCCGGCGCCGGGGCGCTGATGGCGCTTTTGGAAGAGCGCAAGCGGCGACTGCAGGCCGAAGGACTTTTCGATGCCGGCCGCAAGCGGCGGCTGCCGTTCATGCCGCGCACCATCGGCGTCGTCACCTCGCCGACCGGATCGGTGATCCGTGACATCATCCATCGCATCAAGGACCGCTTTCCGCTGCATGTGCTGGTCTGGCCGGTAAGAGTCCAGGGCGAGACGGCGGGGGCGGAAGTGACGGCCGCCGTCAACGGCTTCAACGCGCTGGCCTGGGATGGCGCGATTGCCCAGCCCGACCTTCTGATCGTGGCGCGCGGCGGCGGCAGCCTCGAGGACCTCTGGGGGTTCAACGATGAAGGGCTGGCGCGCGCCGTCGCCGCCTCGCGCATTCCGGTGATTTCGGCCGTCGGGCACGAGACCGACTGGACCTTGATCGACCTCGTCGCCGACATGCGCGCACCGACGCCGACAGGTGCGGCGGAGATCGCGGTGCCGGTGAAAGCGGACCTCGAAGCGACACTAGCCAGTCTTGGCGCACGGCTCAAAGCAGCCACCTTGCGCAATTTCGAACGCAAGCGGCAGGCCTCGCGTGCGGCCGCCCGCGCGCTGCCCTCGCCCGACCAGTTGCTGGCGCTGCCGCGACGGCGGCTGGACGAGGCGGCCAGCCGGCTTAGCCGGGGGCTGATGGTCTCCACCGAAAGAAAGCAAGCTCGGTTCTTCGCCGTGAAGCTCACTCCGGCAACGCTGTCGCGGCGGATTGCCGAGGCGCGACGCACCAACGACCGCAACCTTTTGCGCGCCCAGGGGGCGCTGCGCGCATTGGCGAGAGCCCGGCGCGCGGAGTTGAATCGTGCGGCGGATCAGTTGCCAAAATGTGCGAAAGCATCCCTGCAACGGCACAGGCAGCAACTGGCTTTGCTGCAAGGCCGCATTACGATCGAGCCAACGGCACGGCGGCAAACCGTGCAGAGGGATCTTCTGACAGCTTTGACGAGACGAGGCACGCAAGCGGTACTGCTCAGGCTGGAGCGACTGCGCGGCCGCATCGTCCAATCCGAGAGGCTGATGGCAACGCTGTCGCACAAGGCTGTGCTGGCCCGCGGCTTCGCGCTGGTCAAGGATGCCGGCGGCGCGGTGATCAAACTGGCAGTTGATGTGGCGCCGGGCGCTGGCCTGCAGCTGGAGTTCGCCGACGGCATCGTAAATGCAGTCGCGACCGGCGACGCCGAGCGGGTGCAGGCCGTTGCCAAACCAGCGGCCAGCAAACCCGCCGCAAAGCCGACGGCCAGCAAACCGAAAGAACCGGGCAATCAGGGCTCGCTTTTTTAGAGGACCGCATGACCGGACATGACCCGCATCTTCAAACGCCGGCGGGCAAGCCGCGCGCCCGTGCTTTCGGCATTGCCTTCGAGGGCACGCCGGGCGGCTTCAACGCCATCACCGATGTGCCCGGCGTATCGGTCGGCTATGCGACGCTGATTTCCGGCGAGGGTCTGCTCGAGGTTGGCACGGGGCCGGTGCGCACCGGCGTCACCGCCATTCTGCCGCGGCCGTTGGCTGAGCTCGCCACGCCGGTGTTTGCGGGTGTCTTCAGCCAGAACGGCAATGGCGAGTTGACGGGGTCGCACATTATCGAGGAAGTCGGCGCCTTCAACCTGCCCGTCACGATCACCAACACGCATTCCTGCGGCGTCACCCGCGACGGCACGCTGCGTTGGATGCAACGCGTGCTGCCGGCGGCGCTCGACAGCGGCTGGGGCCTGCCGGTTGCGGCGGAGACCTATGATGGTTTCCTCAACGACATCAACGGTCATCACGTCGGCTTCGAAGATGTCGAAGCCGCGCTCGACGGTGCCGCCGGTGGAGCGATCGAGGAAGGCAGTGTCGGCGGTGGCACCGGCATGATTGCCTTTGGCTTCAAGGCCGGCTCGGGCACGGCATCGCGCATCATCGAGTGGCAGGGCATCAGGCATACGGTCGGCGTATTCGTGCAGGCGAATTTCGGCAAGCGGCGCAATTTCACACTGCGCGGCGCCCGCGTCGGGCCCGATCTGGTGGAGCCGGCGATGCGCGAAGGCACGCCGCGTGCCGAAAAGGGCTCGATCATCGCCATCGTCGCCACCGATGCGCCATTTCTGCCGCACCAGATGAAGCGGCTGGCAAAGCGCGTGCCGCTCGGCATCGCCATGACAGGCGGCTTCGGCTACCACAGTTCGGGCGACATTTTTCTGGCCTTCACCACCGCCAATCCGCAAGCAGCACTTGCACCGTCGGGACGAACCGCAAACGCCGCTTACATCCCGGACGTCGATATCGATCCGTTCTTCGATGCGGTGGCGCAAGGCGTAGAGGAGGCGATCCTCAATGCAATGGTCGCCAATGAGGATATGAGCGGACGCGACGGCAATTTCGTGCCGGCGCTGCCGAAGGCCTGGCTGAAAGATCGATTTGGATAGAGGACAAGGCCTGGCGGCGCCAGGCCTGTTGCGTCACGGCTTGGCCGCGTTGCTCTGGTCGGCCTCGGCCGCCTCTTCGAGCCGCGATGCGATCAGTTCCTGGATGTCGCCGACTTCTTCCTGGATATCTTCCAGCGGAATGCCGACCTCAGCGGCCTTGGCCGCGCACTCCTTGGCGAGGGTCTCGGCCTGCTTCTCGATCTTTACCGGCGAGTGCTGGCAGTGGACCTTTTCACCGATCCATCCGCGCAAGAACTCGATCGCATGTTCACTCATACTGCTTTTCCCTGGCGGCTATGCCGGTTGGTAACCGTAAACGTCCGCACCCGGTAAAGGATGCATGCTGCCATTCGAACCGAGTCGGCTTCGCCCGGCAAGTTGATCTTGTCGGAGGTCCGAAGAGCCGAATGAAGGGAAGGGTTCAATGAGCACGTTCTGATTGTTTGATAGAGTGGTACGTTGGCCGGGATCGGCTTCGGCTCTATGCTGTTGTTCTTACGATCTTTTCCTGCTGTCGACGGCCGATTTGTATCACAATAGGGATCGCAACGCGTAACACATTTTCTGCTGCTTCGTGGTACACCGCCACAGCTACACGGTCGAAGCCGCCGCTATATAGTGACATCATTATGCGATGTCGACTCTATCAGCCATCCTGCTTCTTTCCGCCGCGCTGTGTCAAACGTCATCCCCGTCCAGTATGGAGATCGGATGGCCCCGGAGGGCGTATGAAGATGTTGATTTTATTGCGTTTCGTGGGCCAAAATCAGAAAGCTCTCGTCAGCGTCACCCCGCTCGACTGCCTCCGCCACACTCAGCGCCTCCGACGTCGATTCCTTGCACGTAAGGCGCGGGCCGGATGAACGACAACATTGGCGCTTTGGCAGCGCGCTCCTGCTAAGGACGATGTCTCGATGCAACAAGCTCTGCCTTTCGCTGCGCCGTCTCCAGACCGATTGAGATGAAGGCGCGCGCATGCCGGGCCAATTCCATATTGTCGGACCACAGATTGCGCCAGATCGCGGTCTTCCGTGACAGGTTCTCGTCGACGATCTTCGACGAGAAGGATTCAAAGCTGAGGTCGTCCCTATAGCCGATCGCGGTCAGCGCATCGAAGATGGCGGCAAAGTCGATATTGCCGGTGCCGAGGAAACCGCGATGGCTCTCGCCGATATGGACATAACCGATCTTGTCAGCGGCATGGCGGATAGCCAGTCCGACATCGGCCTCCTCGATGTTCATGTGGAAGGTATCGAGATGCAGGAAGATGTTGTCGGAGCCGGTGTCCGCGATGAAGGCCAGGCCTTGTGAAGCGGTGTTGAGAAGATTGCTTTCGAAGCGATTGACGATCTCCAGATTGAGCGTGACGCCGGCGGCCTTGGCCGTCTCCGCAACCTTCGCAAGTGTACCCGCGCTGCGGTTCCACTGATCGCGCGTCGGCGCCTGCGTCTGCAAGCCGTGGCTGGTACTGAGGATGCCGCCAATCTTCTGGCCGCCGAGATCGCGGGTGAGCGCGATCGTCTCGTTGAGGATCTCGACGCCGCGCGCGGCAACCGCCTTGTCGGCACTCGAAATGTCGCCGTCGGCCGGCAGGCCGATGCTGATCGCGACGCCGAGCTTGAGGTCGGCGATGCGCCTGGCCAACCCGCCAACGTCGACATTGGCCGGGTCAAGATAGGAGAACTCGATCAGGTCGAAACCGGCCTCCTTGGTGTTGGCCAGCGTCCGTTCGAGGTCGCCTTGCGCCGAACTCGCCGACCAGACGAAGGAATGAATACCGATGCGCGACATGATCGTCTCCCGTTTCTGAATTGAGATGCGGCCGGGTTGCCCCGGCCGCATCGGCCTTGGGAGGCTTAGCGGGCTGCGGTCCAGCCCTTGTAGTCTTTCAGGTTCTCGGCCGTGATCAGCTTCGGGTCGAGCAGCACGGTCGGCTCCGCCGGCTTCTTGCCGGCAAGCAGCTCAGCCGCCATCGTCAGCGACTGGCCAGCCATCACATAGGGATCCTGCGAAGCCGAGGCCTTGATCATCGAGGTGCCGGAAGCGAGTTCCTTCTCGATATCGGGCGCTCCATCCACTGCGGTGAAGATGAACTCCGAGCGATTGAGCTGCTTGGCCGCAAGCTGGGCGCCGATCGCCGTCGGATCGTTGATGGCAAACACCGCATCGATCTTGTCGAAGCGGGTCAGCAGCGACTGAAAGACCTTCAGGCCGCCGTCGCGCGAGCCTTCGGCATTCTGGTCGTCGGAGAGGATCTTGATGTCGGGGTGTTTTGCAAGGACGTCCTTGCAGCCCTTCACCCGCTCCAGGATCGACGACGACGCCGGGCCGTTGAGGATAACGTAGTCGCCCTTGCCGCCGGTGTGGTCGACCAGGTACTGGCAGGCCTCTTCGCCGGCCTTGACGTTGTTGGTCATCACGGTGACGTCGGCGCCTGGCGCCGAGACGTCGAAGGCGGCAACGACGATGCCCGCTGCTTGCGCCTTCTTCACCGCCGGGCCGATCGCCTTGGCATCGACCGCATTGAGCATGATGACGTCGACGCCAGCGGCGATGAAGGAATCGACCTGGGAGACCTGCTTGTTGAGGTCGTAGTCGGCCGACACTGACGTCACCTCGACCTTCGGGTTGATCTTCTTGGCTGCGTCCTCGATGCCCTTGATGGTGGCGACGAAGAAGGGGTTGCCGAGCAGGCCGACCGAGATGCCGACCTTGTTGAGGTCCTTGGCCGATGCGGGCGCGATGGCGGCAGCCGCGAGTACGACGCCGCAGAGCAGTTTAGCGATGGTCTTCATTGCTTTCCTCCAATTGCCCCGCGCCTCTCACGGTGCGTTACACAAACCGGTCGTTTACGCCGGCGACCAAGGTCAATCACGTTCTCGCTCCTGCCTGGAGCCTGTAGCGGTCGAGGGCGACTGCCACGATGATGACCAATCCCTTGATGATGTACTGCCAGATGTCCGAGACACCGGCCAAGATAAGCCCATTGGAGAGCACCGCTATGATCAGGCCGCCGATCAGCGTGCCCCAGATCGAGCCGACGCCGCCGACGAAGCTGGTGCCGCCGAGAATGACCGCGGCGATGGCATCCAACTCGTAGGACTGGCCGAGTTGCAGCCCGTTGGCCGCATAAAGCCGGGCCGCTGACATGGCGCCGCCAAGGCCGGCCAGCAGGCCGGAAACGCCATAGACAAAGAGCAGCACCAGCGGCACCTTGATGCCGGTCAGCCGCGCCGCTTCGGCATTGCCGCCAACGGCATAGATCCAGGTGCCGAGCACGGTGCGCTTGAGCACCAGCCAGGACAGCACCACGACCGACAAGGCGATGATGACCAGCCACGGAATGCCGAACAGCGAACCGTTGCCGATGAAGTCGAACGGCAGGTCCGAGTTGAACACCGTGGTGTCCTGGCCGAGCAGGCGGGCGACGCCGCGCACAGCGGTCAGCGACCCCAGCGTGACGATGAAGGGCGGCAGTCTGATATAGGCGATCAGCAGCCCGTTGATGACGCCGAAGCCGAGGCCGACGAGAATGGCCGCCGGCACGCCCAGCAGTCCCCAATCGGGCACCAGCGACACCATCACCGCCACCATCGCCGAGGCGGCAAGTATCGAGCCGACGGACAGGTCGATCCCGCCGGTCAGGATGACGAAGGTCATGCCCGCTGCCAGCACAATGTTGATCGACGATTGCTGCATGACGATCAGCAAATTGGTCTGGGTGAAGAAGCGCGCGTTCATCAACTGAAAGCCGACCGCCAGCAGGATCAGGATCGGCAGCATGCCAAGGGCGGCGAAGGCGGTGCGCAACCACCGGCTCCTGCCGACAACCTGGCCACTGATCTCGGTCGCCTTGTCGGTCATCCGTTGGCCGCTCCCGTTGCAAGTTCCATGATTGCTTCCTGGCGCAGCGGCTGGTCTTTGGACGCCGTAACCTCGCCGGCAATCGTGCCGTCGCGCATTACCAGCACGCGGTCGGCAACGCCGATCACCTCCGGCAGTTCGCTGGAGATCATCAGGATGGCGATGCCCTTTTTGGCGAGATTGTCGATCAGCCGGTAGATTTCCGACTTCGCTCCGACATCGACGCCGCGCGTCGGTTCATCCAGGATGACCACTTGCGGCTCGGTCTCGAGCAGGCGGGCAAGCAACACTTTCTGCTGGTTGCCGCCCGACAGCGAACCGGCATTGGCCTGTACCGACCTGGTGCGGATGGAGAGATCCGAAACGGCAGTGGCAGCACGTCTCTCGGCGGCTTTGAAATCGCGCAAGCCGCCGGGCCGCGCATCCCTGGCCAGCACGCCCATGCTGATGTTGTCGGAGATCGACATGTCGAGAAAGAGGCCGAGCTCCTTGCGGTCCTCGGTGAGATAGGCGATGCCGGCATTCAGTGCCTCGCTTGGCGAGCCGATGGTTACGGGCTTGCCGTCGAGTTCCAGCGTGCCGGCGATGCGTCTGTCGGCACCGAAGATCAGTCGCGCGAGTTCGGTGCGGCCCGAGCCGACAAGGCCAGCCAGAGCCAGCACCTCGCCCTTGTACAGTTCGAAGGAGCAGTTCTTCAGGAGATTGCCGTCCGCCATGCCGCGCACCGACAAGGCGACCGCGCGCTTGTTGTCCGGCGGGCGATGATCCTTCCTGTAAAAAGCGGACAGGTCGCGGCCAACCATCATCGAGACGAGGCGCGAGGCGTTCAGCTCGGCACGCTCGAGTGTGCCGACATAGCCGCTGTCGCGCAGCACGCTGACACGGTCGGCCAACTGGTAGACCTCTTCCATGCGGTGGCTGATGTAGATGATGGCGATGCCTTGCGACTTCAGCGTCGCGATGACCTCGAAGAGACGGTCGGTCTCGCGCGAGGTCAGCGAGGTGGTTGGCTCGTCCATGACGATGATGCGCGCGCTGGTCGAAAGCGCGCGGGCGATTTCGACCAGCTGACGCTCGCCGAGCGACAGGCTGGAAACCTGAGCCCGTGCGGAGAAGGACACGCCGAGACGCTTGATGATCTCATTGCTGCGCCGGTAGCATTGGTCGCGGTCGACGATGCCAAAACGCCTCGGCTCATTGCCGAGGAAGATGTTCTGCGCGACCGTCAGGTTGGGCGCCAGCGACAGTTCCTGATAGATAACCGCAATGCCGTGAGCCCGCGCCTTGATCGGGTCGCCGGTGGCGACCGGCACGCCGTCGATCAGTATCTCGCCGCCGGCATCAGGCCGATAGGCGCCGGACAGCACCTTCATCAAAGTCGACTTGCCAGCACCGTTTTCACCCATCAGCGCATGGACTTCGCCGGCATGGACGGTCAGCGACACGTCCTGCAAGGCGCGGACTGGCCCGAACGTCTTCGAGATGTGCCGCATTTCCAGCACTGGCTGGCGCGTGACTTCGGCCTGAGCAGCGACAATCACCGTGCGCCTCCCGCTGCCGCGCGGGGGATGCCCTGCTCGCCGATGAGGCCACGCCATGTGTCGCGATATCGGGCAAGTCCGGTGAAGCTTGCGGCACGCACGGGCTCCGGCACTTCCGCGGCAAATTCGCGGCCGACGGTCTCGAAGGCCAGCGCCGCCGCCCCGGTGGCGCTGCCCTCCAGTGTGGCCCCTTGCAGGAAGGCCTGGCTGGGACGCAGTTGCGCCACTAGCCCGGCGAGCAGGCCGCCAGCGTTCAGTCCGCCATCGACGATCACGGTGTTGTCCGAATGGATCTGGTCGAGGCAGAGGTCGACCATCAGCGCGACGTAGAGCAGCGCCACGGCTGCGCGTTCCTCGGCGCTTGGCATGCGGCCGACCAATTTGCCGGCGCGGCCGGGCATTGGTCCGCCCGGCGCGAAGCTCGGCAGCGCCATGCTGCCGGCGTTGATCACCCGCTGCACTGTCGCCGGCGCGATCGCGCCTTGCCAGCCGTCGCTGATCGTGGCGAATTCGCGCCCGCCCATAAAGCGGATGGTCGGCACAGGGCCGCCGTCGACATCGACATTGACCAGCATGTCGCGCTGGCCATCGAGCGCGTCGAGCAGGCAATCCGGATTAAGCACGACGACCCAGGTGCCGGTCGAGACGACGGTGACCGGGCCAAGCTCCTGCCGGCGATAGGCATGGAGCGCGGCATTGCTGTCATGGACACCATTGTGGATGGCGATCCGCCGCTTCGTGTCGCCGAGGCGTTGCTCGCCGATAACCGAGCCCGCCCGCTCGAAAGCGGGCATCCGGTCGCGCCAGCCCTCGATGTCGACCAGCGAACTGAAGTCGCGCTTGCGCGGCGCCCATAAATGCGAGTGGCAGCCGAGATAGGACACTTCCGAGACCGCCCGGCCGCCAAACCGCCAGCTCCAGTATTGTGGATAGCCGAGGATCGATTTCGCGGCCGTGAATGCACCGGGTTGCACCGCCTGTAGCCACAGCATGTGGCGACCGTAGTTGAAGCCGAGCGGCAATCGCGGCGAGAAGGTCTCGGTGAAATCCGGAACGAGGCGATCAATTTGCGCGGCAATATCAGCCGGCGGCTCTTGCTCATAATCGAGTATCGGATGCGTCAGCGCCGCCTCGTCGACCAGGGCAAAGGTGCAGCCATGGCCCGACACCATCACGCCCTGTACGCCATGGACGTCGGCGGCCTCGCTAACGGCGCGAACCGCCCAATCGTGAAGTGCTGCCTCATCAAGCACGCTGAAGCCATCTTTGCGCATCCAGTTCGGCCGGGTCCGGCGCTCGTCGACGATGCGCCCGTCCTGAGCGAAGACGAACAGCTTCGAATTGGTCTTGCCGAAATCGAGGACGGCCATCTTCACTGGATGGCTCCCGGAGCCGAAGCGATGCGCACCATGACGCCCGCGTCTTCCAGCATGCGCGCGTCGACGTCGGACAGGCCGTCATCGGTCACCAGCGTGCCGATGCGCGACAAGGGCAGCGCGATGTTACGGGCGTGGATCGACAGTTTGCGGCTGTCGGCCAGCACCACGATCTGGTCGGCACACAGGCTGAGATCGGCGATGGAGCGGACCAGCAGCGGGTGCGATTCCAGCACGCCCTCCTGGCCAAGGCCTTGCGCGCCGAGAAAGAACTTCGATGCGTAGAACGGCTCCGCCTGGGTCGGTGAATGGATGATGCCCGGCTCACGATGCAGATCGCCGCCGGCAACGGTCAGGCTGCAATGGCCGTGGTCGCTCAGATAGGCCGCGAGCGGCATCGAATTGGTATAGAGACGGATGCTGCGCTCAGCCAGCTTGACCCCAAGGTGGAAGCAGGTCGAACCGCCATGCACGATGACCGCATCGCCGTCGCGCACCATCGTGGCCGCGAGAGCGGCGATCTGCCGCTTGGCCTCGACCGCGAGGTCGCGGTTCTCGTCATAGGGCCTGGCATAGGCAACACCCGCCTGTGAAGCGCCGTCGAGCGCCGAGATGCCACCATAGACCTTCCGTGCTTCACCGGCCTCGTCGATCTTGTCGATGTCGCGCCGCACCGTCGCCGCCGACACGCCGAGCTGCTCCTGCAGTTCGCGCACCGACGCGAAGGGGCGATCCCGCAGCAACTCGACGATCTGACGCTGGCGGCCGGAGTCGCTCAATCGTTTTTCCTCCCAGGAGCCGTTTTTGCCACGGCATTTGACGTAACTTACTCAACATCTTTCCGATTGCAAGAACCTTTGATGACATTAGATCACTATTGACGTAAGTCGCTCGCATCTGCGATACACATCAACATCCCACGACGGGTATCCGAAGCTGCGAGGCTGACGGAGCTGATAGAGGAAATGCGCCATGGCGAGCTATGCGGATGCGCAGGAAATGGCTGCCTTGCGGGCGCTTTCGGCCAGCATCGGGCGCAATCCAAACCTGACCCAGGCCGCCGGCGGCAACACCTCGCTGAAAGCCGGCGACACGCTGTGGATCAAGGCTTCCGGCACATGGCTGAAGGATGCGCTCTCCGAAGACATCATGGTCCCGGTGGCGATGGCGCCGCTGCTCAGGGCTGTCGAACAGCGCGACAGCGCCGCCGACCAGCCGCAGATCTTCGCCATCGAGACGCTCAACGCCCGGCGCCTGCGCCCTTCGATTGAAACCACCGTTCACGCGCTGATGCCGCAGCGCGTCGTCCTGCATGTCCATTGCGTCGAAACCATTTCGCTGGCGGTACAGGCCAATTGCGAGGTGGAAGCCGCCAGACGCCTTGATGGTCTCAAATGGGCGTATGTTCCTTATTTCCGGCCAGGCCTGCCGCTTGCCCAGGGTATTGCCGAGCGGCTTCAGGCTGGGGTCGACGTGCTAATCCTTGCCAATCACGGGCTGGTCGTCGCGGCCGATACCGTCGCCGAGGCCGAAGTGCTGCTGCGCCGCGTCACGCTGCTTCTGGCGCGGCCGGCGCGCCAAGTGGCGGAACCGGATGTTGCGGGATTGGCGGCGCTGGCCGGGAAAACCGGTTACAGGCTGCCGGCGGAAATCGAGGCGCACGCGGTCGCCATCGATCCCGAAAGCCGCCGCATGGCGTCCGGGGGCAGCCTCTACCCCGATCACGTCATCTTTCTGGGTCGGGGGTCGGTGGTGGCAAAGCCCGGTGAGGATGTGCCGCGCGTCATCGAGCGGTGCGGTACAAACCCCGTGGCGATCCTGTTTCCCGGGCTGGGCGTGCTGATGCGCGGCGATGCCAGTGCGGGCGCCGACGCCATGCAACGCTGCCTTGCCGACGTGACGGCACGCATCGACATTGCAGCGCGGCTGAACTACCTCACCGCCGCCGAGAACGATGAACTGGTCAACTGGGACGCCGAGAAGTATCGCCAGAAACTCAATGCCGCCAGCCGCTGACACGCCGCTTGCCATAGGCATCGACATCGGCACGTCCGGCGCGCGCGCGGTCGCCATGCGTCCGGATTTTTCCATTGCCGCGCGTTCCGCCGTTTCGCTCGAGTTGTTTGGCCGGAATGCCCGCGACCCTGCAGTGTGGTGGTCAGCGGTCGGCGCAGCGCTGGCGGAACTGCTTTCGGGCATCGACCGAACAGCGGTCCGGTCGATCGCTGTTGACGGCACTTCAGGTACGTTGCTGCCGGTCGACGGCGCCGGGCGGCCGCTGGCCGAGCCGCTGATGTACAACGATACGGTCGCCGACAACGCCATTCTGGTCGCGATCGCTCGCGAAGCCCCAGCGACCAGTGCCGCACTTGGGGCGACGTCCGGTCTCGCCAAGGCGCTCTGGTTCCAGCGCACGCCCGGTGTTGCCGCGGTGCTGCATCAGGCGGACTGGATCGCGGGACAATTCTCCGGTCGCTTCGATGTCAGCGACGAGAACAATGCCTTGAAAACCGGTTACGACATCACGGCCCGCTGCTGGCCGGACTGGATTGCGGCCACCGAAATGCGCATGGAGTTGCTGCCCGGTATCGCCAGGCCGGGCGATGTCGTCGGCAAACTCACCGCGGATGCCGCGGATATGTTCGGCTTACCGCGCGAAATCGCCGTCGTCGCCGGAACGACCGATGGCTGCGCCTCGTTCCTGGCGACAGGTGCCGCGGCAATAGGCGACGGCGTCACCGCGCTGGGGTCGTCGTTGACCGTCAAGATCCTGTCCGACCGGCCTATCTCGGCGCCACGCTTCGGCATCTACAGCCATCGGCTTGGAGATGTCTGGCTGGCGGGCGGCGCATCGAACTCCGGCGGCAAGGTGCTGACACAGCATTTCCCTCTGGCGCGCATCGTCGAGCTGAGCATGGCGATCGACCCGATGACCGAGACCGGCCTCGACTACTATCCTCTTGCCACTGCAGGCGAACGCTTTCCGATCGCCGATCCGGCACTGCCGCCGCGTCTTGTGCCGCGACCGGTGGAGGACGCCGACTATCTGAAAGCCATGTTGGAGGGTATCGCCGCGATCGAGGCGCTCGGCTATGACAGGCTCGCCGAGCTCGGCGCTCCGCAGCTGACGTCGGTCAGAAGCGTCGGCGGCGGTGCGGCGAATGCCGCCTGGACGGCGATCCGGCAGCGCAGACTTGGTGTTGATTTCCTGCCGGCGCTTTCGGACGAAGCCGCCGCCGGCACAGCGCGGCTGGCGCTGATGGGCGCAAGCGCGGCGGGGCTTCTATGAGCGCGAAAACAGTCGAACACCTCAACGGCGTCAACCAGCTGGCCGAGCGCTATGATTTTTTCCTGCTCGATCAGTTCGGCGTGCTGCATGACGGCGCCAGCCCCTATCCAGGGGCAGTGGAAGCACTGTCGGCGCTGAAGCGCGCCGGCAAGACCATTGTGCTGATCTCGAACTCCGGCAAGCGGGCGGGGCCTAACGAGAGCCGGCTGCTAAAGCTCGGCTTCGAACCGGGAAGCTGGGACCATTTTGTTTCTTCCGGCGAGGTCGCGTGGGAGTTCTTCCACGACATGGCGGTATCCGGAAAGCTACTGCCAAACACGAAATGCCTGTTGATAAGCCGCGACGATGACCGCTCGGCGATCGAAGGTCTGCCGTTCGCATTGACTAAGGACGGTGACGATGCCGGGCTGGTGCTGATTTCGGCCAGCGAGGGGGACCGCTATGATCTTGAGCACTATCGCCGACTTCTTGCGCCGGCTGCGGTGCGGCAGGTGCCATGCTTCTGCACCAACCCTGACAAGATCATGCTGACGGCAGTGGGGCCGCGCTTCGGCGCCGGCCGGCTGGCGGATCTCTACGAGGACCTCGGTGGTAGCGTCACGCGTATCGGCAAGCCCTACCCCGCCATATTCGGCGCCGCACTAGCGCTGGCAGGCGATCCAGACCGCGGCACTGTGGTCTGCGTCGGCGACAGTGTCGAACACGACATCGCCGGCGGACTTGCTGCCGGCGTGGCCACGGTGCTGGTTCTGTCAGGAATATTGGCGGAGACCCCTGACCTGTTCGATCTGTTCGACACGATGGACGCCTACCCGGATTACACCATGGATCGCTTCAGGTTTCGCTGATTTGATTCACCTGGCAGCGCTCGCGCGCGAATCCGGCCTCAACGCCTCGTGGCCGACGAGCATTGGCCGGCTGGCTCAAGACCGCCGAACAGCGCGGATCCAGTCGAGCCGCGCGGCTGGAATGAGGCCGTAATTGTAGAAATTGATGCCGTCAACACCGGGCGCCAGCGCCGGCTTCACCTTGGCCGCGAGGATGTCGGGGCGGACCATTTCCGGATAGAACAGCCGGTAGCCGGCGCCGAGGAATTTGTCCGCGCCCAGTGCCGCACGGCCGGCCGCCATCAGGCTGGCGACATCGCCGGCCTGCATGTCGTAGGCGCACAGGATCGCCCCGTCGCAGACCTTGCCCAGCGCTGCCAGATCGCAACCGCCAAGCCAGCCGTCTTTCAGATCGATAATAACGACCCGCGTCGTGGGATCGGCTACCTCGCGCAGTTCGGCGACCAGGCTGGTCACTGGCTCGAATCGCCACAAGAGATAGGCATGGAGCTCCGGCCACGGGGCAAAGGCGTCGAGGCCGCAGGCGGGGAAATCGGGAAAGCGCCGCTCAGGCACCGCACGCTCGCAGGTCTCGACGATCCATTGCCTGGTCAGCTTGCGCGCCGCCTCGGCATCGATGCCGGCTTTTGCCGCACGGGCGACGCAGGACGGACAGAAGCACAGAGACAAAAGAAAATCGTCTTCCGGCGTCAGCCCGACACCGTCCTTCTCGTGATGGTATTCATGGGCAAAGCCCATGAAGGACGGGCTTTCAAGTTCTATCCGGTCCGGCCGGTAGCTGTGCGAGATGTCGGCGATCAGCGCGCGGACATAGGCGCGCGCATCGGGATGGGACGGGCAGAGATTGTAGTAGTTGGCATCGCCGAAGGCGTTGCGGGTGACGGCCTGCGGATGCAGCATGCCCAGGCGGGTGTTGTGCAGGCAGACCGTCCAGCACGAAACGCCTAGCCCGCCTGCGTCGCGCCTGCGGATAAGCTGACCGAGCACGTCGCCGCCCTCAGCGATCACGTCAGCCACCTTGGGCTGGATGGCTAGACTTCCCCAGCGCGCAGCGGTCGGCTTGAAATAGATGGTGCCGTCCTCAGGGAAATAGGCCTTGCGGCGCGGGCTGCGCGGCTGCAGGAAGCGCCCGGCATGATAGGATGTCGCCAGGCTGATCATGTTGAGCCCGGCGCGCTCGACAAGATCACGTTCGACCGTCTCCAGGCCGAGATCCTGGATGTCCCAGGGATAGGTCCACATGGACAGTTGCTGCATGGAATATCCTCTGCCTTTGGCTCAGCCGTCGACCGGCTCTGCGACCTGCATTAGGCAGTCGCCCGCCTCACACATCGTGTGCAGCCGGCGCGACAGCACCAAGCCGCTTTCGGCGAAATGCAGGGCCTCCTCGGCAACATTGAGCCGCTCGAGATCGTGGTACCAGCCGGCCAATTGTCCTGAAGTGACACTGTCGCCGAGCCTGGCGGCGGGCTCGAACCAGCCGCGGCGGGTGGCATAGAGGCCCTGGCTGTGCCTGGACAGGGACAGCAGCCTTGTCGGCGCTGAAGGCTTTTCGCCAGCGCCAAGAACCGGCGCGCCGACCACACCCATTGCTATCATCAGACGGTCGAGCGCGCGGGCCGTGATCGCCATCGAATCGACCGTTGCGGTGCCACCGCCGCCGAACTCACCGCTGACGCCGATGGCGCCGGCGCGGCGCGCTGCGCCCATCGAGGTCGGCGAGGCCTGGCCGTTGTCAGCGATAAAGCCGTAGGGCATGCCGAGCGTGCGCATCAGCTCGACGCCACGCCGGTGGCGCTCGGGATCGGCGTTGCGTTCGACCAGCGCGGTCGGCAGATGCTCCATCGACGTGCCGCCCGAATGGATATCGAAGACGACGTCGTGACGAGGAAACAGCTCCGTCTCAAGGAAATTCGCGAGCCGGCTTGTCGGCGTTCCCGAGGGATCGCCGGGAAACGCCCGGTTGAGATTGCCGCCGTCGAGCGGCGAGCAGCGCTTGGCGGCCATCACCGCAGGGGCGTTGGCCATCGGCATGATGGTGATGCGGCCCTTGATCCGCTTCGGATCGAGCCGGCGCGCCAGTTTTGCCAGCGACAGCTCGCCCTCATATTCGTCGCCGTGATTGCCGGCCATCAAAAGCAGTGACGGGCCGTCGCCATTGCGGATGAGGCAGATCGGCACCTTGACCTGAAAGTAGGGCGAGCGATCGATCGAGAACGGAATGCTTAGATGGCTGAGCGTCTTGCCGTGGCGGTCGAAATCGAGCGTGTGGGCGAGGCCGGTGTGCATGGTCAGACCGCCGCGACGGCGGTGATTTCGATGCGCAGATCAGGGTCGGCAAGCCGCGCCTCGACGCAGGCCCGCGCCGGCAGGCGGGCAGGATCGACCCAGGCATCGTAGATGCTGTTCATGGCCTCGAAATCACCGATCTGCGGCAGGAAGATGTTGACCGCCACCAGCTTCGACTTGCTGCTGCCGGCCTCGACCAGCAGCGCCTCGACTTTGGCCAGCACGTCGCTGGTCTGGCCTTCGATGCCGGCCTTGCGATCGTTGGCCACCTGGCCGGCTATGTGAACGAGGCCGCCATAGACGACTGCCTGCGACATGCGCGAGCCGGACTGAAAATACTTGATCATATCGGATCCTTTCGAGGTTCTCTTTTTGGGGGATCTGGTCAGCCGAACCAGGTGGGGAAAGCGTGGCGGACGTGGCCGGTCGCGTCGACGCCGAAGATCACGCGATAACGGTCGAGGCAGGTGCAGGGATGCGAGATGCCGAATTCGACGACGTCGCCGACGGCGATGTCGTCGCTCGGCGCAATCGACAGGAAGGAATGCTGGTCGTTGAGCTTGACCACCTCGGCGCGCGCCGCCGGCATCGGCAGCGGCTTGCGGGCACGAAAGACGGTGAGCGGCGTTGGAAAGCCCTGGTCGAACGACACGTCGCGCATGCCCATGCCGCAGATGGCAAGGCCTGGCTCCGGCCGCGACAGCACTTCGGCCCACAGGCGTAGCGCAGGGCGAAAGGAATGCCGCGCCGAAGCGCTGATGCCGCCTATGGCAAAACCCTTGCGGGCATCGAGGGCGCCGAGCGAACGGTCATAGGTGCCGTGGTCGTGGAAGAAGATGGCGCCGCTGCGCAGCACCAGCGTTGCGTTGCCGTCGCTGGAAACGAGGGGTGCAAGCGCCGCGACCGCCTGGTCGAAGAAGGCGGAGCCGCCGGCCGTGACGATCAGCGGTGCGTCGCCGCCGACGCGGGCACGCAGCCGCAGGAACATATCGGCGGTCATTGCCAGCAGGCCGGATATCACCTCATCGGTGCGACCGGGCTCGGGTTGCGCCGCCGCCCCTTCATAGGTCGCAACGCCGGCGATCAGCAGCCGCCCGCCGGCAGCCGTGATCGCGTCGGCGATGGCCTCGGCTTGCGCGGTGGTGCGGGCGCCCGCCCTGCCCGCACCAAGTTCGACCAGCACGCGCAGCGGCGGCAGCGCCGCATTGGCGCGCCAAGCCTCGGCAAGCGCGTTCACGGCGTCGACCGAGTCGGCAAAGACATAGAGCTCGGCATCCGGCCAGGCACCAGCAAGCACGGCCAGCCGGTTGGCGCCGCCGGCTCCGCCAACCTCATTGGCGATGATCAGCCGTGTCAAGCCGGCCTTCAGCATCACTGTCGCTTGCCTGATGTCGGCGACCGTCGTGCCCCATGCGCCGGCCTCGACCAGCGACCGGGCAAGGTCGGGCGCCATCGGCGTCTTGGCATGCGGAGCGATCGCGACATTGTGTTCGCGCGCATAGCGCAGGAACAGGTCGCGATTGGCGGAGAAGGCCGCCTCGTCGAGGGTCAGCACCGGAAGCGCCATGCGTCCATCGGCCGGATGCCAGCGCTCGGCCGCGACAAGGCTGCTGTCAAGCCCGGTTGTGCCGGGAGGCACGCCGCGGATGCGGTCGTCGAGCCGAAAATTTTCGTGCACCGAAAGGGCTGGAACCGGTGAGTTTTCAGTCATCCGATGCTAACCCTTTCACCGTCGCAACGAAGCCAGATCGATCGCCGGTCACAGCCTGAGAGAGATACGTGCCAGAACCTTACGCCGGACCGATCATCGACGCCCATCATCATCTTTGGGATCTCAGCCTGGGACGGCATCCCTGGCTCGCCGCCACGGCCGGCGAGCGCGGCGGCCTGGGCGAGCTTGGCCCCTTGCGGCGGAACTATCTGCCCGGGGATTATGCGCGCGATGCCATAGGGCATAATGTCGTCGCCACCGTCCATGTCGAAGCCGGCTGGGCGAGTGGCGACTGCATCGGAGAAACGCGCTGGCTTGAAACACTCGACAAATCGCGCGGCGTCGCCGCCCGCTATGTCGTTCACGTGCCGCTCGCCGATCGCCAGGCGCCGGCGCTGATCGAAGCGCAAGCCGCGTTCGAGCGTGTCGCCGGCGTGCGCGACATATTGAGCTGGGATCCCGACCCTGCCCGCCGTTTTGCGGCCCGTGACGGCATCATGGACGATCCGGCCTGGCGCGCCGGGCTTGCCTTGCTTGGCCAGCATCGGCTGGCCTTCGACATGATGGTGTTTCCGCGCCAGCTCGCCGACGCGGGGCGGCTTGCCAGGGCCTTCCCCAACCAGCAATTCGTGCTCAACCATTGCGGTAGCCCGATCGACCGCGACGCCGATGGCATGCAGGTGTGGCGCGACGGGCTGCGGCTTCTGTCGCAATGCGACAACGTCGCCATCAAAATATCGGATCTGGTCGCCTACGATCATGACTGGACGCTCGACAGCCTGAAGCCCGTCGTCCTGCATTGCATCGATTGTTTCGGCACCGGTCGCGCCATGTTCGGCAGCGACTTTCCGGTCGCCGGCCTGCATGCCTCGTTCGATGACATATATGACGGCTTCAAAACCATCACAGCGGGCTTTTCCGCCGACGAGCAGACGGCGCTGTTCTTCGGCAACGCAAAGCGCATCTATCGGCTCGACGATGTGTCATCGGCGCGCCTGCTCCCGGCCTGAGAGCAGCAGCAGGCCGAGGATCAGCGAGCCGAACAGGATGCTGCGCCAGCCGGGCGATGCGTTGACGACGGTGATCAGCGCGGTGATGGTGACCAGCAGGATGGCGCCGGGGATGGTGCCGGCATAGGTGCCGAGCCCGCCGAGGATCGAGGTGCCACCGAGGACCACGGCGGCAATCGAGGCGAGCAGATAGGGATCGCCGATGCCGACATAGCCCTGTCCGTTCATGCCCAACACGAGTACGCCGGCAAGTCCCGAGCAGAAGCCGCTGATGCCGTAGACCGCAAGCGTCGTGGACGTGACGGGAACACCGGACAGCGCCGCGGCAAGCGGGTTGGCGCCCATGGCGAAAATCCGGGCGCCGAGCGATGTCGCATGCATCGTGGTCAGCACGATCGCCGAGACGACCACCCACAACAATACGCCAGCGGGAATGCCGGCCGGCCGACCGTTGCCGAGCCAGTGGACCAGCGGGTTCTCGGCGGTCACGGCGCTGCCGCCGGCGATGATGATCAACAGACCCTGCAGGAATGTCGCCATGGCCAATGTCATGATCATCGGGTGGACGCGCAGCAAAGCGACGCCGAGCCCGTTGACCAGGCCGATTGCCGTGGTCAGCACCAGAACGGCAAGGATGGCGGTGATGCCGGTCGGATCCACCTGCCACGACAGCAGCGGCAGGCTGACGGCGCTGACCGTGACGATGGCCGCGACGGAAAGGTCGATGCCGCCGGCGATCACCACAAAAGTCTGGCCCGCGGCAACCAGGCCGATGACGGCGCCGAGCTCCACCAGATAGCGCAGATGGCCATAAGCGCCGAAGCCGGGCGAAACGAAGCTCGCCATGATCCAGACCGCGGCAACGATGGCACCGGTGAGAAACGGCCGGCTGCGCAGGACCGTCAGGGCGCGTTTGCGGCCCGCGCTGTCATTCCATGCTGTCATTGCTGTGCCTTGCGGAATTGCGGGATGGCGACCGCGCCGATGATGATCAGGCCCTGGGCCACATATTGTGCGACCGGCGTGAAGCCGAGGAAGAACATGACGCTGATCATCAGGCTGAGCAGCAGGCTGCCGGCAAGCGCGCCGCGCATCGTGCCCTGGCCGCCGAGGAAGCCGATGCCGCCGAGCACCGCAGCGGCAATCGAGTTCAGGGTAAAGGCGGCGCCGATGACCGGGTCGCCCGAACCGGTCTGTGCGGCGACGAACAAGCCGGCGCCAGTGGAGAGCAGACCGCTGACCGCATAGGCCGCAATGCGCGCGCCGTCGACCGGCACGCCGGAGCGATAGGCGCCGACCGGATTCTCGCCGGCGGCATAGAGGCTCAAGCCAAGCGGCGTGGCGAGATAGAGCTTCCACAGGAGAATGATGACCACCAGCAGCACGAATGCCGCCGGTGTGTTGCCGGCAAGCAGGTCGGACAGCCACGCCGGGATTGCGCCGCCGGGCCGCGGCAGGATCAGCAGTGCGGCGCCGCCGATGATGAACGACCCGGCAAGCGTCACCACGATGGCCGGCAGCCGAAGCCGTACCACGATGAAGCCGGTCGCCGCCCCGATGCCGAGGCCCGTCAGCGCCACCGCGGCAGTGCCCCCGGCGACGCCCAGCGGCCCGGCCATCGTCGTCGCGGCGATGACCGCGCCCAAGCTGACCGTCGCGCCGATGGCCAGGCTGATGCCGCCGGTGAGCATCAGGATCGCCTGCGCCATCGCGACCAGAGCCAATGGAAACCAGCTCTGCGTGAATTTGGCGAAGCCGGACGCCGTGAACAGACCCGGAAAGAGGACGCCATAGGCGATGAGAAACACCAGGACGACGACAAACAGGCTGCGCACGCCGACATTGCGACGCAGTTGCACCGGCCAGTAGAGCGCATCGGTCTGCCGGGCGGAGGAAGATCCGTTCATGCCGCAACCTTCCGCTGTTCGGCGCCCATCGCGGCGGAGACGATGGCTTCCTCGCTCAGCGCCCCACGCGCCAGCATGGCGACGATGCGGCCTTCGCGGACGATGGCTACACGGTCGCAAAGGTGCACGAGTTCGGGCGTGTCGGAACTGAGCAGCACGACCGCCTTGCCGGCGCCGGCGAAATTGCGAAGCATCATGTAGATCTCACGCTTGGTTTCGACGTCGACGCCGCGCGTCGGATCGTTGAGCAGAAGCACCAACGGGTCGTGCGGCATCCATTTCGCCAGCGCCACCTTCTGCTGGTTGCCGCCCGATAGAGCCTGCGCCGCCCGGCCGAGGTGACCCTTGATGCCGAGTTGGGCGGCAAGGCTTTTGGCCGTCTCGCGCTCTGCGCGGCGGCTGCGCAGCTTCAGCGCCGGCAGCCTGGCAAAGGCGGGCAGCATCATGTTGGTGATGATGGGATGGATCAGGTGCAGGCCCTCGCGCTTGCGATCCGCGGGCACATAGGCCAGCCCCAGCGCGTTGGCTTTCGGCACGCCGCCGGGCAGGCCGGAGGCGCCGTTGACGGTCGCCGACGCCGTCCGTGCCGGAATGGCGCCGTAGAGACCGAGCAGCAGATCTTCCTGCCCTTGCCCGACCAGGCCGCCAATGCCAAGCACTTCGCCCGTTTTGATATCCAGATCGACGTCGCGCATCAGGCCGGCCGAAAGATTTCGGACGGAGATAGCGTTGGCAGGCAAACTGGAAGGCTGCCATTGCGGAAAAAGATCACCGGGATCGCGGCCGACCATCAGCCGAACCAACCCGGCGGCGTCGGTGCCTTCCAGGGTGCGGTCGGCCGTGCAGGTGCCGTCCTTCAGAACGGTGACGTGCTGGCATAGCGCCATGACTTCGTTCAGTCGGTGCGAGATGTAGAGAATGGCGATGCCTTCGCCGCGCAACCGCTGCAGCAGATCGGTGAGGATTTTGGTTTCGGTTGCCGATAGCGACGATGTCGGTTCGTCGAGAATGAGCACGCGCGGCCGGCGGTAGAGCGCCTTGGCGATCTCCACCATTTGGCGGCGGCCGAGCGACAGATGCCCGACCGGCGTCGACAGCGGCTCGTGCAGCCCGACAAGTTCGCATGCGGCCCTCGCCCGCGCAGCGAGTTCGCGGTAGTCGATCAGGCCGAACCGTTTGGGATAGGCGCCGAGACCAACATTTTCGGCGATGGAAAGACTGGCCGTCAGGCTGAGTTCCTGCTGGACGACGGCGATGCCGGCCTGCCGCGCAACAGCCGGCGTCATGCGTGAGACCGCGCGTCCATCGACCTCGATCGTCCCGCCATCCGGTCTCAAGGCGCCGGACAAAAGGTTGATCAAGGTCGACTTTCCGGCGCCGTTCTCGCCGAGCAGCGCATGCACGCGGCCCGGCTGGAGAGCGATTGAAACGTCGCGCAGGACGGGGTTGCCGAAGAAAGACTTCGACACCCCGCGCGCCGCGAGCAGCGGAGCCATGGTTGTCAACGCTACAACCCTTCAGGCTTATTTCTGAGCCAGCAGCTTCTTGAACAGCTCCTCATCGTAAGGAGAAAAGATGTAGCCGTCAGCCGGGAAGTCCTTGGCCCGGGCGAGGTATTCGTCGATGTTGGAATTGTCGATCACCGGCAGCGGAATCTTGACGAAAGCCGGCACATCCTTGCCTTCCAGCGCCTGAACGGCGGTGTAGGTGGCGAAGGCGCCGAGCCAGTTCGGCTGCATCGTCGCCCAGCTCTTCAAGCCCTTTTCTTTCCAGAGTTCCAAAAACTGCCGGGCGTTCTCACCGGTGATCGGCACCTGTTCGCGGCCCTGCTTGTCGAGGGCCAGCACGGCGCCTGCCGACAGAGCACCGCCGAGCGACAGGATGCCGTCGATCTCGGGGTTGGCGAAGAGCAGGCTGGTGACGGCTTCCTGTGCCGGCGCGACGTTGTAGGGCGTGTTGGCCTCGGCAAGCACCGTCACGTCGGGATGGGCCTTGAGCTCAGCGTCGGCGCCTTTGCGCCTGTCATCGCTGACCGAAACCCCGGCGGGGCCATTGAGGATCAGGATCTTGCCCTTGCCGCCGATGGCGTCGATCAGGAACTTGGCGGCCTGGTCGCCCCATTGCGAAGAATCGGTGTTGACCTTGGCGGTGACCTTGTCGGTATCGACGAGGCTGTCGAAGTTGATGATGGCGATGCCCTTGGCGCAGGCATCGGCCAGAACGCGTGCAGGTGCGGTCGACGAACCGGCGATCAGGATGATGGCGTCGACATCGGAATCGATCATCGACTGGATCTGCTGGATCTGGACGTTGGCATCGCCCTGAGCGTCGGTGACGACGAGCTTGTCGACCAGTCCCTGCTTCTTCAGGGTCTCGACTTCGACTTCGATCGTGCCTTGGGTCTGCTTCATCCAGGTCGGCACGGAATAGATGTTGGCCCAGCCGATCGTGTACGGCGCCTTGCGGTCGCCCTTGATGCAGTTGGCGGCGGCATTGGCTGCCGAGCCGGCGCCAAAGCTCAGCACGAGACCGAGGCAAAGCGCGCTGGCGGATGCGAAAAACGGTGATTTCATCATGACTGTTCCCTTCAGAGGTTGTGGCCTCGACGTGCAGAACAAGGGCGAGGAAACCCGTCGGTCGCCGGATCTTGGAAACCGTGTGTCGCCTCGGGATTTGTCTGCGTCAGGCTCGTTAGTTTGTCTGGTATTTCAGACAATGTGTCTGTATATCGGACAAACTGGATGCTAGACCGAGCCTTGACATCTTTCAAGCGCCTTGAGACGAGAACCGAAATGATTTTGGCGGATGGTCATGAGCGACGGCACTAACGATGCGATCGGGAAGGAAGCCGGCGCGGAGCCGCGCAACGGCGAACGACGACGCGGCATTGACCGCGTCATCATGCTGCTCGAGGCGTTGCTGCGGCACCGCGCGCCAATGCGCGTCGGCGACATCGCCAAAATGATCGGCGCGCCGCGTTCGACCACCTACGAGATCGTCAACAGCCTGCTCGACGCCGAAATGCTCGAAAACGTCGGCGGTGAAGGTTACGTCTATTTCGGACGCGCCATGCATCTGTTCGGCTGGGCCTACTCACATCACAACGCCCATTACCGTCGCATCATCGAGACCTTGGATAAGTTGGCCGCCGAGACAGGCGAGACGGTCCAGCTATGCGGCCTGCGTGGCAACAAATACGTCGTTCTTGACTGCCGAGATTCGCCGGGCCCGTTCCGGATCTCAAGCGATGTCGGGGTTGAGGTGCCGATCCCATGGACGGCATCCGGACGGCTGCTCCTCGGCCATATGAACGAGCAAGAGTTGAGGGATTTCATCCCATCTGGCGACTACAAGCTTCCCGACGGCCGCATCATTGCACCAGCCGAATTCTTTGCCGATGTTGCCTTGGCCCACCGGCAGGGTTTCAGCGAGACCACAGCCTTGGCCGACCGTTTCACCTGGTGCATGGCGGCCCCCATCCGTGACGGCCACGGCGCCATCAAAAGGACCTTGTGTTTGGTGTTACCCGTCGACACGCCGGAGCCACGGCGCGACGAACTGCTTGCGTTGCTGCGCGAGCGCGCCCGTGGACTGTCTCTGGCGGGAGGCTGACGATCAGCCGTCGTGCACTCAGGTTGAAGCCTCTTAAAGGCACATGGATTCCGCTCTTCCCCATTGGTTCCATTTAGGTTCCGGACCTTAGTCCCATAGTCGGTGGATAAGGTCCGAACCAGGGAACACGCAACCGGAAGCCACATTAGGAGAAGACCGTCGATCAAAGTCCCTTCATCGCCGGTTGAGGATCCCGCCGCTCTTACTGTCGAGAGCGCGGCGGGATCCTTACGCGCGGAGCGAGCACATGAGATTTGTCGAGATTTTCACAGATGTGCTTACGGCCCTGCTTCTCGCTTTATTCGTGTGCGGGATATTCGCTGTTTTCGGAGGCCATCTGGTTCCTCCACGCTACGCAAAGATGGTGTTGCTGCCGGACCTCGATAAGATGACGACTGCATCATCTACACCCAGCTTGCCCGATTCCATCGACTTGCAAGTTCAAAAGCGCCCAGAGGTGCAAAGGTCTACCGGCGTGACACAGCGCGCAGTCGGTCTGGAGCCGCCAGTGCCATCCAGCAAGCGGTAAGAATCAGCGGAGGTTTTGGGTAGTGTGCTGAGAGTTCTGCAAATTCGCTGAGAGGGGGCGGTCATGGCAGGCTGGTGATTGTTCACGTCACCTGATTCCCG